>NQJG01000224.1 GCA_002256465.1 Methylococcaceae bacterium NSP1-1
ATAAATCACAAACTTGCCGTCGTGTTACTGTTTGGTCTGCTGTGTTTTGTTTTTCAAATGAGCTCCCGTCGACAGGCGAATGCGCAAATGACTCAACCCAATTAGAGCCACTCGCACGTTCCCTGTGAATGGCTTGTTAGCCCTGTAAAGAGGTCATTCAGAGGCCGCCAGTGATCGGCAGCCACGTGTGCAGAGTGAATTTAAACTAATCGAGGGAAGGTAATAGGTAATCCAGCTTGGGGCCGACGGGAACAATTCTGGTCGGATTTATATGCGGATGACTCATGTAGTAGTGTCGCTTGATGTGGTCAAAATTCACGGTGTCTGCAATACCCGTTGTCTGGTAAAGAACTCTTAGGTATCGTGATAGATATGGAAAGTCTTCAATTCGATTACGGTTACACTTAAAGTGTCCATAATAAACCGCATCAAAACGTATCAGCGTCGTGAATAGCCGCCAATCCGCTTCCGTGGGTGTATCGCCCATCAGGTAGGGTTGTCTCGAAAGCAGCATCTCGACCCAATCCAACGCATTGAAAAGCTGCTTGAACGCATGCTCGTAGACGATTTGATTTGAAGCAAAACCACATCGATAGACGCCGTTATTGATGTTTTCATAGATGAATGCATTGATCCGATCAATTTCTTCGTGAAACTCTGGCGGGTAGAGATCAATGCTCGCATCTCCAAATGCGTTGAATGCACTGTTCAGCATGCGAATGATGTCTGCTGATTCGTTGCTGACTATGGTATGCGTTGCCGTGTCCCACAGCACAGGGACTGTGACTCTCCCGCTGTAATCCGGTTTGGCGGCGGTGTAGAGTTGATGCAAATAGCTGTATCCGTTGGCATGATCAGGTAATGCCGGACTGAACGACCAGCCCTGCTCAGACATAACCGGCTCGACAATCGAGACCGGACTTACAATCAGCGTGCGGTGAGCCCAAGGGCATGCCAGCGACACATAGAGATGGTAACGACTGGATTCTGCCGGATAAGGGCTCGATCCGTCTGTTGTGACCCAGTTTCGGAAGGCGGATTGAGTGCGTACAAATTCTCCTCCCGTCAGCTCAGTGTTGTACCAGCCTTCATGCCACTGGCCGTTATCCAGGTAACCGCTCATACCAGTTGACCATTTTTATAATCAGCTATTGCCTGCTCAATCTCATCCCGCGTATTCATCACGAAAGGCCCGTACTGAGCGATCGGCTCTCGTATCGGACGGGCAGCCAGCAACAGAAATGCCGTTGCCTGGTCTCCGGCCTGGATTTCGAGGTACTCGCCCATCGAAAGTATGCCTGCCGATTGGGCTTCCAGCGGACGCCTATTTGCTACGGGACCAATCTCAAGCCGACCCTCGTAAGGATAAACAAAGGCATTGTGGTCTTTGATAATCGAATGCTTAAAATGTCCACCTACCGGGAGTCGAACATCAAGGAACAAGGGCTCGGTGCTTATGCCCTGAATCGGGCCGGCGAGGGTTTTGCCATCAATTTCAGCAATGCCGGCAATAATTTTAACTTCACTACCGCCCGGCAAATTTAGCCAGGGGATTTCCTCTGGCAGGATGTCCTGGTAACTGGCTGGTTTCATTTTCTCCTGCGCAGGCAGATTAATCCAAAGCTGAAAGCCTCGCATGCGGCCACTCTCCTGCTGAGGCATTTCAGAGTGAATAATGCCTCGCCCAGCCGTCATCCACTGTGCTCCACCGCTCCTCAAATCCCCATGGTTGCCGAGATGATCCTGGTGCAGCATGTGCCCATCCAACATATAAGTGACAGTCTCGAAGCCACGATGAGGATGATCAGGAAAGCCGGCGATGTAATCGTCAGCATTCGATGAAGAAAATTCATCCAGCATCAAAAATGGATCAAGGCGCAGTGCCTGGGTTTGGCCAAGGCTACGGCGCAGCTTGACGCCGCCGCCATCGGAAGTAGGGATGGATCGAATGACTTGTTGAAGTGTGCGTGTGTTCATGTCTTACTCCTTAGTTCTAGCAGACGGCAACAGGATGTCCTGTTGCCTTTGCCAAATGCTTTAGGGACCTAAATTTTAAAGTGGTTTCGTTAATCCAATGCTTATTCCTTGACGGCTTCAACCGGGATGGTAAGGGTGACATCATCACCCACGTTAGGTGCGTATTTGCCCATATTGAAGTCGGTACGTTTGACGACAGTGGTGGCGTTAGCGCCGCAAGCGTCTTTTTTAAGCATTGGGTGTGGCATGCACTGAAAGGATGTTATTGTCAGCGTCACCGGTTTGCTGATCCCTTTCAGCGTCAACGTGCCATCAACTGCCACCAGGTTCTCACCCTCAAATGTGAGTTTGTTTGAAATGAAGGTCGCTTTAGGATATTTGGCGGTATGCAGGAAATCTTCACCCTGAATGTGTTCGTTGAATAGCGGGTAGCCAGTATTCACAGAGGTGGTATCGATGGTTACTTCCACGGAACCTGTTTTCGCTTGGCGATCCAGCACGATTTTACCGGACGTCTTGTCGAAGCGGCTTAGTTGCGTCGAGTAACCAAAATGGCTGTAAGAAAAGCGCGGTAAAGTATGGGGGCCGTCGATAATATAGGTCTCCGGGGCCGCCAGTGCGGTGGTTGAAAATGCTGCAATTAATGATAAGAGTGTGATGCGTTTCATGGTAAAGCTCCTGGATCAGGTTGGTTTGATAAAAAATAAAACGTTAGTTTCCGGCATCAGCCAGAAGGTAAAGCTGGATCAAGATTTTGCGGTTTTCAGTGCGGCAAAGGTAAAGTGCGCATACTCTGTTATTCAAGCGGCTAGTTTTAAAAGCCGATCCTTGGCTGAGGCCAGTGCCTTATCCTTGGCATCATCGCCCATATTAAGCCCTTCCGCATAGATAAACTCGACATCGGTGATGCCGAGAAAATTGAGAAAATCACGCACATAAGTGGTTTGACTATCTAAGGCTGTTCCAGCATACAGACCGCCTCTAGCCGCAAAAATGTAGACTTTTTTGCCTGAAAGCAAGCCTTCAGGGCCGTTCTCGGTGTAACGAAAGGTCATCCCGGCGCGGGCTATCTGGTCAAAGTAGGCTTTCAGCGTGGAGGGAATGCCAAAGTTGTACATGGGCAAACCGATGACGATGACTTTTGACTGCTTAATCTCGTTGATCAGTGCATCCGATTCATCGACATAGACCTGCTGTTCAGGTGTCCTGGCGTCGGGCTGTGTGAAAAATGCCGAAACCCGTTGGGCATCCAGATGAGGTAACGGTTCATTTGCCAGATCACGAACCTTGATCTGCGCATCCGGGTTATTGGCACGCCACGTGGCGACTGGACTGGCCACCCGATGAGAAGATGCTTGAATTAAGTTGTAGGAGAGTAGTCATGGGTATTTTCCTCAAATCGGTGAAAGTGGTGCTATTTAACTTCTTATTCATAAGATAAAAAAGCATAATAATTGGTTAATATTAATCAATTTATTAGATAGGTTTTAATGAGCCCTCATATCACTCTGGAACAATGGCGATCTTTGATTGAAGTTGTGGACGCGGGCGGTTACGCTCAAGCAGCGGAAAAGCTTTGTAAAAGCCAATCTGCTGTCAGCTATGCCGTACAAAAAATAGA
>NQJG01000038.1 GCA_002256465.1 Methylococcaceae bacterium NSP1-1
ACATTGCGTCTGTCCAAACATGAGTGCAATAACCAGCTGGGGGACATGTAGACGTAAATAAGACAGTACGGCCACTGTTCGCTGGGCTAGCGATTGGTCAAACTTACGTCCTGCACCAACCGCTCGTTTTCGATCATCTCGAGTATGCCTTCCCATTTCATGAGCAGGCAGATTGGCCTCCATTTTATCAAGCATATCCCAAAACTCTTTGGCCGGAATACCTGTGAAAGCAACGATCAATGCTGGGTATTTATGTAATGTTGCCTCGTTGAACATAGCGATCTCCTCATTTTATTTGGATGAGGTTACACCATGCACCTGTTTTGCTTATTGTGCATAAACTCTAATGTAGCTGAATAGAAAGAAATGGCTAAAATGGATGAATCAAAAATGATGGAACATTTGAAAATGAGACAGGAGCAGATGTTAAAGATGCATGATCTTTCCAACAAAATTCTTGCAGAAACTGATCCAAAGAAAAAACAGGCATTGAAAGATGAACAGCTTGAACTGATTAAAGCCGAACATATGCAAATGATGTCCATGCACCATCCAAAAATGATGAACATGAACAAATAAAGCAGGATAGGGCGGCAGGTTTTTTTGCCCGCCATTCAGGACGCAAAAGAATGGCTTGTTTGTGATGGGGTGGGCAGAAAAGCTTTGCCCCATCCGCATCAATCCACTGTTTTCAGATTATATTTTCGTACCCGGTAGCGCAGCGTTTCTCGCGTCGCACCCAAGGCCCGGGCGGCTGCTGTCAGATTATTATCGGCACGCTCCAGAGCGGTTTTAATGATAAACCGATCCATGTCATCTAAGGCCATACTGCCATCTAAAGGCAAATAAATGCCTTGTTCACTTGCTTTTGGCTGAGAGTGGATATCGATACCCGATACTTTTTGATTTCTGTCCATTGATCCTGTTTGGGAAGGCTGTCCAGGCAATTGCAGCCATTGTCCGGGAAATGTTGTACCATCAGAAAATAATACACAGCGTTCAATGACATTACGTAACTCCCTGACATTACCCGGCCAGTAATGCGCCTTAAGCTTTTTCCACACATCATCAGGAATATCTTTCACCTGCCGTCCGGCTTTGGCGTTATATTCTGCTACAAATAGCGGCACCAGCTCGTCCAGATCTTCAACAGCTTCACGCAGTGGGGGCAAATTTACCCGAAACACACTTAAACGATGATACAAATCAGTACGGAAACTGCCCGCTTGCGCCATTTGTTCCAGATCTCGGTTACTGGCAGCGACAATCTGCACATCGACACTAATCTCCTTTTCTCCACCCAAACGCCGCACCTTGTGATCTTCGATGGCTTTAAGCAGCTTGGCTTGCAAATCAAGCGGCATTTCACCGATTTCATCCATGAACAGCGTCCCGCCGTCGGCCTGTTCCAGCAATCCGCGATGCCGCCCTGAAGCTCCCGTAAAGGCTCCCGGCTCATGACCGAATAATTCGGATTCCAGCAATTCACGAGGTAAAGCGGCGCAATTGACTTCAATCATCGGTTGTTGGGCGCGCGGGCCGCCATAGTGCAGGATACGTGCAGTCAAACCCTTGCCCGTGCCGGTTTCGCCGCCAATAATTAAGGCGCTGAACGGCACATGCGTCAGTTTCGCCAATAACTGTCGAATATCTTGGGCCTGTTGGCTATGGCCAACATAAGCCTCCGGCGAATAACGCCGATGACCTTGCTTGGTTTGATCGATAACACGTCGTTGTATGGATGCACTGCGTGTGGCACTGGTGACAACCAGGTCAAGACGTTCCAGATCGCAGGGTTTTTCCAGAAAATCATAAGCACCCAGCCGTAGAGCCCTTACCGAATCGGGTACGCTGCCGTAGCCGGTTAAAAACAGCCATTCGGCATAACTGATATGCTTTTTCATCGCTTCCATGAAGTCCAGGGCATTACCATCTGGCAAGTTCATATCAGAAAGAATCAGCAAGGGCTCTATGCGGTTTTTAAGCAGCAAAGTCTTGGCTTCTGCTAAGTTACCGGCCAACACCACATCCCAACCTGACTGCCGGTAATGGCGTGATAGTTCGGAACCTAACAGTTTTTCATCTTCGATGATGAGCAGGGTTTCTATCATGATTTATCTCAGGCAAGGCATTCTTTTGGCAATAATACCGACACACAAGCGCCATGAGGTTGTTGATTGCCAAGCTTGATCGTCCCCCCTATGTCTTTGGCAAAGCGCTGTACCATAGCCAATCCCAAGCCGGTGCCGCGTTGGCGGCTGGTGCGAAACGGGCGTATACCATAGCTGAGCATGTCTTGAGAAAAACCGGGGCCATTGTCGAATACATCAATACGTAATCCTCGGCTATCAGTACGAGCCTTGATACAGATTAAGCCCGAACCACCATCCAGAGCATCGGCTGCATTCAGGATCAAATTCAACAGCGCCTGACGTATGCCGCTCTCGGGCAGATGCACCGGCAATGCGTCGGGTGTATCTATTTGTAGGACTATGGATTCGGCGACCTGGTAACGGGTTAATGCAAGCAAATCCCGAATGAGTGTTGCCATATCGAAATCGGTAGCTGTTTCAGGCGAATGACGGCTTTGATCGAGCATATCGTTAAGCAATCGCGCCAGACGTTTCAGTTCGTTACTAATGAGTTCCATTCTTTCGCACTGATGTTTATCATCAATTTCACGACGTAAATTACTAAAAGCCATCTGAATGCCCGCCACTGGATTACGGATTTCGTGTGCGAACTCTGCAGCAACTTCGCCTATTGCCGCCAAACGCTCAGCTCTCGCCAAGCTATATTGTTGTTCCAATAAGGCTTGTGTCGCTAATCTGACTTCCCGTTGTAATGATTGTGCATATAAGCGTTTGGCTTCTTCCAGTTCGGCGAGATGTATGACCATTTCATTATAACTGTTAAAAACCGGAAATAACAAAGGATCCAGGTGATCTGTAGTGATCGGTGTATAGTTCTCTTCAGACAACCGTTCCAATAACTGCCTCAGGTCATTGAGCGGGTGCAGTATTCTATAGTGTAAAAATAACATCGCCCCCAATAATATCAAGGTAAAGGTGACTAATGCAATGTACAGCTCGGTCTGGGTATCAAAATTGATATCCTCAAGTAATTTTTCGCGCCGTAAGCCTTCTTCATCGAGTGTTTGGCTCATAACTTCAAGCGCTTGTATCAGGCGTGCATTTTTTTCTACCTTGTCCAGCTTGCTTACATTAGCCAGCAGACTACTAACAGTTTCCAGACTTTTTCTTGTAGGGGATGATAAATACCGGTTATCAGCCATTAATGCCTTCATTTCACTCAGGGTTTTAGTCAATACGACAGGGTGAGAATCGGGAACAGTTTCGGTCACATAGCTAATCAATGATTGCTGTAACCCAACCGATACATTTTGAATGCGGTGAGAATAGTTCACATAGGATAAAACTGTTTCAAAGTGATGCAGATTGCGCCAGATCATGCCGCCAAGGATAGCAAGAGCTAACAGCAACAACCCTAAGAATGCCAGGGCTCGGCGTTTTGCGGGTCTGTAAAAAACTGGGTTCATAGCGTCTCTTTTAACAGTTTAGTGCAATTTTGTAGGAGCAGGCACGGTACGCCCCTATTTTACAGATAGAGCTTTTTATAAGCCGCAATCTGCTCTGCAAATCTACCATTCGCTTGCACTAGTGCATCCAGATCGGCTGTTAATAGTGAGTTAATGACTGCTTGGCGGTCAACCTTCAAATCCCGCAATTTTTGCACCTCATTTTCGGCTCCCGCCATATCGCCTTGTAAATAAAAACTTACTGATAAGCAAAAGTAAGCGTAGCTCTTCTTCTCGTTTAAACTAATCAGCTCAATGTTTTTCTTGGGTGCTATTTCAAAATACCAGGCCTCTTGATTATCCGGTTTGCTCATAATTGTATTATCTTCCAGCCATTCAACAGCTTGCTTTTGATAACTTAATGCCTGGCTTAAATACTCAAGACGCCAGTATATCTTCGCACTTTCGAGTGAGGAAAGCGGGTATTCTTTATTCCTTCCATATTCCCTGATGGCATCTCCATAATTCTGTTGTTTAAAATAGATAGTTCCCAGGTTGTTTCTATATTTAGGTGTTGGTGATATTTCTATAGCTTTCAAAGCCTCAACTTTGGCAGATACCTGGTTGTTTTGTTGGACATAAAGTATAGCCAAATTATAATGAGCTTCAGCCAGTTTTGGATTTTGTTCTATAGCCTGCTCATAATGCTGTACCGCCTTATCTGGTTGATCATTTGCGGCATAAAAATCGCCCAGGAATAAATTAACATAAGCGTCGTTCGGGTTTTGTTGATATAAAGTATCGATGGCCTCTTTAAACTCTGGCTGCGATAATTTCTCCCTAATTTGAGCTATCTGTAAGCTCCATGCGGCTTGTTTATTTTGCGGATTCGCTTTGAATTCCGCCTCAAAAATCCGTTTAGCATCGGCGTAACGACCAATATTTAGAGCATTATCACCTTCAACGATTAGCTGCTTGTCAGCGATTTGAGGTTTTTTTGATATATCGTAGATATAGGCTACCCAACCACCTGCCACTATCACAGCGATAAAGGTGACGGCGAGACATATTTTTTTTATGTAATTCCATAGTTCTGGTAAAAAGTTCATGGTTTCGTCCTAATTGGAAACGACATGCCAAATAAATCAGGTATTGGTCGTGGCCTGTTTTTTTCCAGGTTATTGCAAGCACTACGTCCTCCCAGTAATCAGCCGGATCGCGGATTTCTATATTCGGGGTTTGTTATAATGAGTCATTTTTATCGATCCAGAAAAGCATAAATGAAGACATTGTGTTTTCCGTTACCTTCCAAACCCTATTATAATACGAAGTAGAGGCAAGTATGGCACGCCGTGCAGCGCTCATCAAATGATTGATAGTCGAATTTAGTGACAGATAAAGCCGTCACGCAAAATACTTGATTTATCAACCATGCAAATAGAAGACAGAAAATAAACTAAATTGTCGAAAACCAGGCAACAACCAGATATGTGCCGTGGAAAACAATAATGTCCTCAAGAACCACGGCTATCATTTCGACCATAACTTTGCCCACGGCAAGCAGTATTTGTCGAACTTATTGGCAATGACTGGCCGCATCTGATGCAGTCCATGCTGAATGGCAGGATAGAATTACCTGTTAAAGCTTGCAATTTTAAATTGGGAATTGCTGGTTCAAATGGTTCTATCAGCGATATGCTCAAAAATACTGGTTAGCATACTTTCCTGGTTTGTCAAGTTACCACCGTTTTATTAAATTGATGACCAATGTCTTGATACCGATTGCCGCTTTTATGCTGATTCTGATTGTATCTTTAACCCTGCTACTTGATTTGCAAATTTTCCAAAATAGCAAGTGTAGGCGCGGCTTGATTCATGGTGTAAAAATGCAGTCCGGGGGCGCCGCCATCTAACAAACGCTGACAAAGGTTGCTGACCAAATCCAGACCGAAGGATTGTACCGCCTCCCTGTTATCACCATAGCTTTCCAGGCGCTTTCTCATCCAGCGTGGAATATCCGCGCCGCACATTTCAGAAAACCGGAATAGTTGCGCATATTGGGTAATGGGCATAATGCCGGGAACGATAGGTATCGTTATGCCGTTTTGTTCACAGGTGTCTACGAAATAAAAATACGCTTCGGCATTATAAAAATACTGGGTAATTGCTGCATTCGCACCCGCCTCAACTTTACGTTTAAAGTTTTTAAAATCTTCCGTAGCATTTGTCGATTGCGGATGGACCTCGGGATAGGCGGCAACATGAATCTGAAAGTAATCACCTGTTTCCTGGCGAATAAACTCGACCAGCTCATTTGCGTACCGGAATTCACCAGCTGACATCATGCCGGATGGTAAATCACCTCTCAAAGCGACAATTTTCGCAATGCCATTGTCCTGATAGTCTTTGAGAATAGCACGAATATTGTCTTTGGTTGAGGCAACACAGGATAAATGCGGGGCGGCGGCTATACCTTTAGCTTGAATAGCGATCACTGTATCGAAGGTTTTGTCGCGGGTTGAGCCGCCAGCACCAAAGGTAACGGAAAAAAAGTCGGGATTAAGTTTTGCCAGTTTGCTTTGCACAATTAGCAAATTTTCCGCACCTTCTTCCGTTTTAGGTGGGTAAAATTCAAAGCTGAAAAGTTGGGGGTGTGTTTTTTGTGATTGCATTTGGGTCTCACTGACGGGAATCTAAAATATATCGTTCCCACGGTCTCCTGGGAAATACCGATGTGGACGCTCTGCGTACCTTGCTGCTGTAATTGAGACGCAAAATCTTGCGTCTCTATAGGCTCCGCATTCCCAAGCTGGAGCGTGGGAGCGATGATAAATTAATAACGATAATGATCCGCTTTATAAGGTCCTTCAACCGGAACATTAATGTACTTGGCTTGTGCGTCAGTTAAAATCGTCAAATTCACGCCTATTTGATTGAGGTGCGATCTGGCGACTTTTTCATCCAGTTTTTTAGGCAGAATATAGACTTTGTTTTCGTATTTCGAAGCATTTTTCCACAGTTCAATTTGCGCTAAAACCTGGTTACAGAACGAGTTAGACATCACAAAACTGGGATGTCCTGTAGCGCAACCCAGATTTACCAGACGACCTTCTGCCAGAATAATCAAACGTTTGCCGCCTGGAAAAATAACGTGATCAACTTGGGGCTTGATGTTTTCCCATTCATAGCGGCGCAATGAAGCAATCTCTATTTCAGCATCAAAGTGACCAATATTACAAACTATCGCCTGATCTCTCATGGACAGCATGTGTTCATGGGTTATAACGCTAAAGTTGCCTGTTGCTGTCACAAAAATATTAGCGATAGGCGCAGCTTCTGCCATAGTGACCACGCGATAACCTTCCATAGCGGCTTGCAAAGCGCAAATGGGATCAATTTCAGTAATCCACACCGTTGCACCCAAG
>NQJG01000225.1 GCA_002256465.1 Methylococcaceae bacterium NSP1-1
ATTCAAACGCTTTTGCAGCGGCAAACAATGTGCCTAAAACAGCGACTGTTGATCCAGTCACCGAAACTTACACGGTCAACGTGGATGGCAGAAACTTTAATGTGATAGTAGGTCCGGGCGGGGCGCCTCTGACGATTCAGCCTGCTGCCGCCGATAAAAGCCATGCAGCACCTGTAGCCAGCAGTAGTTCTGTGGTTTACGCGCCAATGGCGGGTAACATACTGAAAATACTGGTTGATGTTGGCAGTGTAGTTGAGGAAGGTGAGGTCGTTGTCATTATGGAAGCGATGAAAATGGAAACTGAAGTACGGTCTAAATTTGCAGGTATCGTTAGTGCTGTTCATATTAAGGAAGGCGGTGCGGTAGCCGGTGGCAATGCTTTGATTTCTTTGTAACAACGCACACTATCAAGAGACATTTTATGGAAAATCTGCTTTCACTCTGGCAAAGCACTGGCATATACAATTTTACTGGCGGTCAGGCTTTCATGATGCTGGTTGGCTTTTTGTTATTGTTTCTTGCTATTAAAAAAGGTTTTGAACCCTTGCTATTATTGCCAATAGGCTTTGGTGCTATTCTTAGTAATATCCCGGTTGCGGGTATTGCCGAAGAGGGTGGGCTTTTATATTACCTTTACTTCGGCATTAAAGCGGGGATCTTCCCGTTACTCATTTTTATGGGTGTAGGAGCAATGACCGATTTTGGTCCCATGCTGGCAAACCCTAAAACCTTGTTATTAGGTGCAGCGGCTCAATTCGGTATTTTTGCTTCATTACTGGGTGCTTTGGCGCTCAACATCGTACCCGGTCTGGAATTCAGCTTAAGAGATGCAGCCGCGATTGGTATTATTGGCGGAGCCGACGGTCCTACAGCTATTTATGTAGCATCTAAACTGGCGCCTGATCTACTGGGCGCAATTGCTGTAGCAGCTTACTCTTATATGGCGTTGGTGCCTTTAATTCAGCCGCCGATCATGCGAGCATTAACGACAGAAGATGAGCGTAAAATCGAAATGCAGCAAATGCGAGCAGTCAGCAAAACTGAAAAAATTGTTTTTCCATTGATGTTGCTGGTTCTTTCTATCTTGCTATTGCCTTCTGCTACCCCCCTGATCGGCATGTTTGCGTTGGGTAATTTGATGAATGCTTGCGGCGTTGTTGAGCGCTTGAGTCAAACCGCACAAAACGAGCTTATCAATATTGTCACCATTTTTTTAGGACTGGCAGTAGGATCAAAATTGAGTGCTGCGGCCTTTCTGCAAATAGAAACGCTAGGTATCTTGGCGCTGGGCGCGATTGCTTTTGCTATCGGCACAGCCTCTGGTGTTATTATGGCGAAAATCATGAATAAATTCAGTGATACACCGATTAATCCATTGATCGGTGCGGCGGGTGTGTCAGCAGTGCCGATGGCTGCAAGGGTTGCCAATAAACTGGGTCTCGAAAGCAATCCGCATAATTTTTTGTTAATGCATGCCATGGGGCCTAATGTCGCAGGAGTGATTGGTTCAGCGGTAGCTGCCGGGGTTTTGTTAAGTTTGGTAAAATAACCTGTAGTGTACGCATTGCGCACCATTAGATGCTAATATCAGAAAGACTTAAATTCATTTAATGAAAACCCCGGATTAAAACCGGCACTTGATCAAATTATAAAAGACGCATACAAACTCGCGGTAATTAGAGCGGCCAGAAAAACAAGAATCAGTAAAGCCGTTTTTCCAGAACGTTGTCCTTGGACATTAGCTCAATTTATAGAAGAGGGGTTTTATCCTGACTAATCTTTAATTTTTCGGTTTAGTTCTTAAACCGGAAAGGACGTTTTCAAGCCCTTTCATTTTGTGATTCGCGTGGTTCAACTTGCCTAAATTAATAACATGCTCCTTTAATAATTGAGTCATTTTGAGGGCATAAAAAATGCTGACTATCATACAAATTCCGGTTTTAACCGATAACTATATTTATCTGATCCACGACCCGGTGTCGGGAGAAACTGCCGTTGTAGATCCTGCTCTTGCTCAACCGGTTTTGGATGTTCTGGATAAAAAAGGCTGGCGGCTTACCTATATTCTCAATACTCATCACCACTGGGATCATGTTGGCGGTAATCTGGAGCTGAAACAAAAAACCGGTTGCAAAATTATTGCTGCTCAGTCAGATTGGGATCGAATTCCCGGTATTGATATTGGCGTTAGCGAAGATGATGTCATCTCACTGGGCAAACACTTGGCCAGGGTTATTTCAACTCCGGGTCATACCAGCGGACATATTGTTTATCATTTTTCTGAAGACGATGTGCTGTTTTGTGGGGATACCTTATTTGTCATGGGCTGCGGCCGGTTGTTCGAGGGTACAGCTGAACAAATGTGGAATTCGCTAGAGAAATTGAAGGCTTTACCGTCATCAACCCGGATTTATTGTACCCATGAATATACCCAGGCGAATGGCCGATTTGCTTTAAGCGTTGAACCGGACAATAGTCACACACAACAAAAAATGCTAGAAGTACAACAGCTTAGAGCAGAAAACAAACCCACTGTACCTTCGACAATTGAAGAGGAAAGAGCAACGAATCCGTTCTTCAGAGCTGATAGCATAAGTATT
>NQJG01000226.1 GCA_002256465.1 Methylococcaceae bacterium NSP1-1
ATGAAGAGTAAAGCCAATAACTGTTTTTTCATGGTTTATTCCTTGAATGGTTGGTTTTTACCTGTTGAAGGCTGAAACGCCCCTTGTTGATAAAGCTGGCTGTAAAGATGATCGCCCATGCGTTCGAACATCGCTTGCTGGTTATGTACACCAAATGGGAATGCAAATATAAAAATTAAGGTTGAAAGGAAGTCGGAGGCGGTGGCGTAATTGACCGAGCTTTGTGCCTTCGGTTATCTAGGCGCAGCCCGTTACCAGGTAGATAGTTAATAATGCACCGCAAATTTGCGACAATAATCGTAATATTCCAAATAGCCGTACCTCGGGCGCGATCGGTGAACATCCGGTAAGCAAAATACTCAGTAACAGAAAAAATTTAGTTTGCATAGATTATCCACTAGACCGAGCGTAATTCTCGAAATGGGTGATTCACTATCACATCTCCTGTACATTCCATTGAAACCCAGCCATGTAAGGTATGCTGCGCGTACCTTAATGCTTAATGCCTAACGTGTCATATCATGATCTCAAATATCCGGTTTGCCAACTAAAATCAATCTCGTCGAATTAGTTTTCCAACTCAAAATTTTTGATGAATAAGAACGTTGAGAACATTCTTATGAGATAATTAAAGAATAAATATAATAAATGCCTTATGGCTAATAAATAAGGAAACACCATGTTCTCATTACAAACCATCTTCGGCAAAGGCGATAAATTTTATGGCTTGCTTGAAGCCAGTGCCGAGTCTTCACGTTCATCCGCTAAGGCATTAATCGAACTTCTAAGTACGCCGGCGACGCAACAATCACTGGAAAAGTTTAAACAGGCACGTCGCCGGGAAAAAAATCTATTCGCACAAATCAGTGAAGAATTAGTTAATACTTTTGTTACCGTGCTCGATCGTGAAGATATTGAAAACCTTAGCAGCGCCCTTTACAAAATCCCCAAAATCGTGGAAAAGTTTGCGGAGCGGTATACGCTAGCCTTAAGTCGTATTGGTGATGTTGATTTCACCAGTCGTGCCGCCATGCTGGAACAAGCCTGCAAAGTCCTGGAACAAATGGTTAAGCTGTTACGTAAAGGCATGGATTTGGACGAAATCAAAAATTTAAACGATCAGTTGCAAGCCATTGAAGCCGAAGCAGATCGCCAAATACTTGAATTGTATCAAGATGCCTATGCCAATGAAACCGACCCGATCCGTTACTTAGTAAAAATGGATTTGTTTGAAATCCTCGAAAAAGCCATTGACCGCTGCCGTGATGCCGGCAATGTCGTCTACCACATCGCCTTAAAAAATTCATAAAAGGGTTTTCATGCTGACCTCGCTCTTGCTTGTCATTCTGGTAGCGCTGGTATTCGAATTCATTAACGGATTCCACGACACCGCGAATTCTATTGCCACGGTTGTTGCCACCAAAGTATTAACTCCGACGCAGGCGGTAATGCTTGCCGCAGTCACCAATCTAGTGGGTGCATTTTCGGGTACGGCTGTAGCCAAAACCATTTCGTCAGGATTAGTGGATACCGGCCTGGTGAATATCACCTCCGAAATTTTGATCTGCGCACTGACCGGCGCAATAATCTGGAACCTTATTACCTGGGCATTAGGTCTGCCATCCTCTTCCAGTCATGCCCTGATCGGCGGCTTATGCGGCGCAGCGCTGGCGGCTGGAGGTAATAATTTCGATGTATTGATATGGTCAAAAACTGCGGCAGTCTGGACAGAAAACAAAGGAATACTCTGGAAGGTAGTGATTCCGATGGTTAGTTCACCAGTTGCCGGTTTTACATTAGGAATTATCATCATGGGCGGCCTGATGGCTATCATTAGTGGTATGAATTCTGCGGGCGGGATTTTGGCGCGCATATCACGTCCAAAATGGATTAATGCTGTGTTCGGGAAGGCTCAGCTTTTGTCAGCGGGTTATATGGGCTTTGCGCATGGTAGCAACGATGCGCAAAAAACCATGGGCATTATCGCCTTGGCGATTTTTGCCGCGAACAGTGCCGGTACACTCGATCAGTTACCAGCCTGGGCTGAATTTTTACGGCCGGATGGTGGAGAAAAAGACATCGATACCTGGATCATCTTTGCTTGCGCTTTGATCATGGCGCTTGGTACTGCGGTAGGTGGGTGGCGTATTATCAAAACTCTCGGCCACAAAATGGTGAAATTACACCCGATAAACGGATTTGCAGCAGAAACAAGCTCAGCGACAATTCTGTTGACCGCCGCTCATTTCGGCATGCCGGTTTCTACTACGCATAGCATTTCAACAGCGATTATGGGCGTAGGTTTTGCCAAGAATCCTCACGCGCTTAAACTTTCCGTCATCGAACGGATTGTTTGGGCGTGGATTTTCACAATTCCGGCAGCGGCGGGAATATCCTGGAGCATGGTGAGTTTGTTGCTTCTGAAGTAATTATCGAACAGTTGAAAACTGATATTGATAGCGCCAATGTTGATGAGAAATTAAAGCCAATTCTGCACTTTATAAAAAAGTTAACGCTTACTCCCGAGGAAATTACATCTAAAGATGCTCAATACATATTCGATGCCGGTTGGGACGAACAGACTTTTCTTGAGTCATTGCTCAACACATATTCGTTGCCGGTTGGGATGAACAGGCTTTTCTTGAGTCATAGCGGTTGGTTGACACCCAATCCCCCTACAGCGTTTTAGATTTGATTTTTGCGCAGCGTGCACATTGGTAAACAGTGATCAACTTTCCCTGTTTGACATCAAACTGTTTTTCCTTGAGGATTTCCCATTTATGGAAGCCACTGCGACACAAGGTATTACCTTTATGCAGTTGCGCTACTTTTGGCCGCTTAAACTGAACTACATCACCCATAGTTTTTTTAACTCAGAACCACGATTATTTTTTAGCAATAACATTCCATGCTGCAAGCCATGTTTGCGACAAATAGGCATCGGCTTTTTTATCCAGCGCACCGGTCAATACTAACCGCAAAGTGTTATTGATGATGCCGAAAAAATAGGCATTTACCAGCAGCGGATCAATATTACGTATTTCTCCGGACTTAATGCCCGCCTGAATGATTTTGATGATTTTTACAAAAGCCGCTGTTTCCAGAACCGGTTTTTCCTCCGGTAAGAATTCATTGAGTTTTAAAATCAGCAGAAACTGCATCACATCGGGCGCATCATCAGTCAGCTTGAAAAATAAATCGACAATACCGCGTAATTGCTCTGATGACTTTTGATTTCTACGCCTTATATCATCGACAGAAATATTGAAACTATCGAAAATATTGGCATACAACTGCGATGCAATCATCTTTTTATTTTTAAAGTGATGATAAATTGCGCTGGAATTTTTTATACCCGCAGCCTCTGCAATGTCAGTTAACGATGTATTGAAATAACCTTTTCTGGCAAATAGCTTTAGAGCTGCCAGTAATATTTCGTCCTGTGTTTCAGCCTTCGTCTGAATAATTTCTTTTTCCTGGTCCATTTTTCTTTTGTTGCAGCGTGTCAATGTGCTGTATTTGTTTGTGTTAATAAAATGGCTAACTTAAGACGGAACAACAATTCAGGATTAAGCCTTATTATTTGTCCGACTAGAATTGGAAGCCAAAAAAATCAAAAAAGTTTATGGGCAATAAAACCACATGTACAGGGTACTTAATTTTCCTTAATCACTACCAAGGCTGCGCTTAGATAATTAATCATAGACCATAACGTTAACACGGCAGCAATATACAGAAGACCATAACCAATCAAATTTACGGGTATACCGAACAAATCCTCACGATATAACAACATGCCAATTGCTACCATTTGTGCAGTGGTTTTCCATTTACCCAATTGAGAAACCTTGACCTTTGCTCGCTGGCCGATTTCTGCCATCCATTCTCTCAATGAGGCAATAGTTATTTCCCTACCGATAATAACCGCAGCCGGAATAGCCAAGTAAGGGGTTGCCTGCTGCTGAACAATTAAAACCAGGACTATGGCGACCATCA
>NQJG01000039.1:0-7690 GCA_002256465.1 Methylococcaceae bacterium NSP1-1
CGATTTTTTGAGCAAAAATGACTTATTTTGTTTGAGGTAGTAGTTTTTTAAAATCCTCATCCTAGCTGAAGAGTCAAAAGCCGTAATGAGTGCTTGTGTTGAATACAGGCATTTGTCTAAAAACGGACTAACTGGCTTTTCTAGGTTTAAGACTCCAACAGAACGTCTCGTACCCGATTAGGAAAATCGGAAATCAAACCGGTAACACCGGCGGCGATCAGCTGGCGCATATCGTCTTTATTGTTGCAAGTCCACACATTGACATAGCGTCCGCATTCACGAATATCAGTTATTCCATAAAGATTTAGCTTTTGGTTTCCATTTGAATCGCATTCACTATAACAATTGGGATGGTAAGCATCTGCGTCGAGTAATTGCAGATATTCGATCAGATTCTCTATACGGTCACTGGTCAAGATGCCGGTTGCAATAGTTTTCGTGAGTTGGCGCACTTTCACCAACTGATCATGATCAAACGATGAGATCAGGACCTGATGATCCAATCCCATGAATTCGACCAGCTTCACCACAGCATTTGCCAGTTCTGAGACCATGTCGGGCTGAGTTTTGAGCTCGATGTTAACCATCATGCCTGCCTGCCTGACAAATTCCAGAGTCTGTTTTAAAGTTGGCAGCCTAATCTGACCGGAGGCATAGAACTCACGATCTTGTAAGCTAACAAACCGGGCCGATTCCTCATCGGTCAACGTTTGCAAAAACTCTTGCCTTTGCTCGTTAGGCAGCGACAATTGTTCGATATACCAACTGCCCGCATCCAGAATGTTCAATTCATCGTAAGTAAAATCCACAACATAATAAGTGCTGCGGTCTGGAAATTTTGCTTTGACATCTGTGCATCGAGTCAATTGTTCGTCATGATGAACCACTAACTCCCCGTCCTTTGACATGCGCACATCCATTTCAAACATCTGGCAACCCAAATTTTTTGCCTTCTGAAAGGCTGCCAATGTATTTTCGGGCGCAAATGCACGTGCACCACGATGAGCGATATTTAAAATATCGACAGGGGCTTTTTCCGGCATACGGTGTGACTTCAGATCCAACATTACTTTAATCTTTGTAATTAATCAGATCCTTTGTTCAGGAGGCGTTCTGGATCAAAGAGGATGTCAATAAGCTACCCTGTCACTTTTTTCAGCCCAAATATTAAAAGGCTGCAAGGCATTCGGCAGATTTAAATGCAGCATTGCAATGCTGCGTTCTGACGGTGGGACCAAAATTTCATCATAAATGAAACTATCGTCAAAATTGGCGGCAGCTGCATCAAAACGACTACAGGCATAATAGACTTTTGCAAGCCTTGCCCAGTAGATTGCACCCAAACACATAGGACAGGGTTCGCAGCTGGTGTAAAGAATGCAGTTGTGGAGCTGGAAATCATTAAGCTTTATACAAGCCAGACGTATGGCCACAATTTCTGCATGAGCGGTGGGATCTAGTGTGCTAGTAACCATATTGCCACTGGCGGCTATCAGCTGATTATCTTTGACAATAATCGCACCATAAGGACCTCCCCGGCCTGACGTGACATTGGCTGCCGCCAAAACGATGGCTTGCTGCAAAAATTCTTCATGCATCTACAGGCCCAAGGGATTATTCGGGTCTACACCCTCCATAAAAGGAAAGCGTCGATCCTGATTGGTCAGTTGATATATTTTGCCTAACCAGTTGTTGAAAACGGCTTTTGCGGTATCTTTCCAGGTGTTGTCTATATGCTCCAGAATATGAGCTTCGGGAAACTCATTCAGTGGTTCATCGGAATGCCTGGCTGATCTGACATGTTGTTCATAATCGGAAAAAATTTGCTGCACAATTTCATTAAAATAATGTTCGGGAAAGGGCGGGTAGTCTGTTCTTTCTCCATGATAAAACCGCATCACTTCCCGTTTATATTCTTTTAACAAACTTATGTCATCGTATTCCGGATGACCCTGAAAAAACACAATGCGAAAACCATCGGGACTTACCGCAAGATGAACCCCGGCTTCTTTGCTTGCAGCCAGGACCTTAAGACCACATCGTTCCATATCACTTTGAAATATTTCATTAAACCGGGAATGAGGTACATCAAAGCGGGTGTTGATTTCTGCAACCAAAGGATGGGTTCGGTCGATAAGCTTGTGAGAAAACACTCCCCAGCGCTTAGCGGGCAAGCGGGTACGCTCAATGCCGTAACAGTGCTGAATTACAGCATGGGTAGCAAGGCATGAGCAGAGCACAGAGGTAACATTTTCCTTCGCCCAGGAAAAAACTTCCATGAGTGGTTGCCAGAAGTCTTCTTCGGGTAGTCGGGGATGGGTGACATTGGCGCCGCTGATAATCAGGGCATCCAGTCCATCCAGTTTGATTTTTTCAAAAGGTTCGTAATATTTATCAATATGCGCCTGTGCTTCCGGGCTTCTTTTCAGACCCGCTACGGTAAAAGGATGGACGTGGAATTGAACGATTTGATTACACGCTCCCACCAGTCGAAAAAATTGTCTTTCTGTCGCTTCCAATGCGGCATCGGGCATCATATTGAGCAGACCGATATGCATTTCCCTGATGTCCTGTTGACTGGCGCGATCTGGCGCCAATATTTCTTCACCTTCTTCACGTAGGCGTTGAAAAGTGGGTAAATTAATGTGAGCAACTAAAGGCATAATGACAGCTCGCAAGTTTTCATGAGTGTTTAGCCAGCGCAGCGGTAATCAGTTGAATAAAATCATCTTCATTCTTAACGGTTGCGACATCATTCGCATCAACGGTATATCCGTACCGGTCTGCGATGGCCTGATAGCGTGGCAGCCGGGATTTAAATAACTCTGGAAAAACCCAGGAAACAAACTCATCGGGTGGCATAACATCGGTAGAGGCGTAGTTTTTAAGACTCATGAATTCAGCAAGCTTGTCATCAAGAAAAGCTTCCCGGTAATACAATGGTTTAGGATCTGTTTTGGCGCGCTCAATAATGGTTTGTTCCAAGGCGGGAGGTATTTTGATGTAAATAATCAGTGTATTCTGTGCAAGTGTTTCCAATACCTCAGGGCTGTCCAGTTCACAAACGCTGCCGCCGGCATCATTAATAAAGTGGTGATAACCGTAGATGTCTTCGGCTTTATGAATAAATTCAGGCACATCATTCATTGCGGCAATTTCAGCCTGACGATGCAAATTTTGTCGGCGTTTAAATTCCTGTAAAGACAGACCACCCTGGGCAGGATCGCCAACTTTCCCCAGGAAAGTGGAAACAGGAGCAAGGTTATCAACGGTTATTTTATTGGAAATATAAATAGAGTCAGACAATAGTAAATCACGTAAAAACGGCACGCTCATTGCTTGTCGTTTAATGTTGTCCAGAATCGGCTCTCGCAGATATTTCGTGCCTATCCGGTAATCACCTGAATAATGAAACCATTTGGCTTTGGGTAATTTATTGGCTAATGTCGTTTTTCCAGCGCCGGACATGGCCAATAAGGTAATTCTTTTTGTCTGCCAGTCTAAAAATTCCTGAGGACTCATTTTCATGCAACAGTTTCCTTGCTACTACAGATAATCATCAATATCCATGTCTTCAGGATTGGGCTTGTGTTCATCCGGGTCTGAATAGCCAAGATCATCAGTTTCAATATCATCAAAAGGTGCACTCCAGTCTTCAGGGTCTTCGATGTAATCAAAAGTTGAGTTATACCAGCTGTCATGATCGTATTCGCCAATATCACCGTTTAGGTATTGGACTTCGATTGAATCGTCACTTTCATCGATAGCCACAACTTTAAACTTAAGGTTGTTTTCTACGTCTTTGTACCAGCTACCGATGATAGGGTCTGCCACTGTTGTCATGATTGTTACCTCAATTGTTAGTCAGGATGCTCGATAGGAGATATAAATTAGCGGATATTATTAACAAGGCTAAAGAAAACTCAAAACTATTTTGCATAAATTGAAATGCTATTGATATTTAATGGTTACTTTAAAACATAACGCTAAGAACTATCATATAGAGATTATCTATCTATTCATAGAGTAAGTGAGGTTCCATTGCAAGTATGTATGCTGTTACTTATGTTGCTATAGTGTTATAAACACTATAGCTAGGAATAAAAACATTGCCATGAGGCCTAACAATTTGCATTAGATAGCCTGAAATCGGCAGTTAATGCGAGGGACAGTTTGTTCGTACAGAGGTATAAAATCCCGTCCTGAGCGCTTCAACTTGGCTCGGAGAGTCTTGTCGAAAGGGGAGAGCTGCCTTTTAAACTACTCGGCTGAGAATTTAGATTGATCAATGTATTGCAAAATAAATTCCATGATGGTTAAAATGTAATTGTCGGACCATGTGCTTTCCCCCCTTTGTAGGTGGAAATATTCGATTCAAGTAAAAGTGGTAACGACAACATAAATATTCCAAATAATACTGAGGAGAGAATAATGAAAAAATTAGCACCTTTATTTGCAGGTTTGTTATTGTGTTTGAGCACTACTGTTTTCGCTGAAGAACATCTCGACCAGGCGCTGGAACACGCGAACGCGGCGGTAGCGGAAGGGCAAGCTGGTAAAGCGTCAAGTTTGGTCACACATGCGAAAGCCGCTTTGGACCATTCGCTGGCTGCTTCTCTGGTTGCCAAGAGCGTGCCAAAAGGCCATATAGACGAGGCATCCAAGTCGCTGCAAGAAGCTATTGATCATGGCAATTTGAATCATGCAGCCCCTGCTACTAAATCCGCAGAAGCGGGTGTAGCGCATCTTAAAGCTGCTAAAGCTGCTACAAAATAATATCAATATCCATTCGGAGAAAACGGGCAGATTGTTCTGCCCGTTTTTTTTACCTGTTTAGTTCAAAACAAAACAGTCCAGCCGCTTCGAGCCTGTTCTTTGGTATAGGATACCCCGTGTTGCTTGAGTCCGCCAGGATCAACCAGGATCAAGAAGAGTAATGATGCCGCCGTTGTTACCCAACTGCGCCCCTTGTCCATCCAATTTCACTACACCGGTAGCGCCAGGATTAAGCTGCATATTACTAATAACTGACCGTTTTTTATTTTTATCTGCAATAAACCAACCGGACAAATCAACCTTGCCTGGGGCAAGATTAATCAAGGTAACAGTTTCATGTCCAGCATCGTCCCCTTCCGGATTGACCAGCGCCGCTATAATCTGGACGCTTGTCTCCTCAGTAACCGCTTGCCTCCTCAGTAACAACCGGAATATCAGGAATGGTATGACCCGTTAGATCGTCGGTATGCCAGGACTGTGACTGAAAGGCCAGAAAGACGGCAACCCATTGTTCCGGCCAAATTTCTGCGCCAACACCAATATCTACCTTTTCTATACTTGGAAAATGAAAAAGTAAGCCGCCGTCCTGCCAAACCCCGTCATCCCTAACAAATTCCCCTACGTTGCCTTGATTCATGTGGATATCATGAATACCATTCCCAGGCTTGAAACCAAAATATTTATCTTTTTTGTCCTTTTCAGGTCCCCATCGTTCCCCGAAAGCATAGATTCTTGCCCGTTCGTCACCGATAGCGCGTTGCACATAAGCATCTATTTTTTCGTTGAGATCATTATCGGGCCCCGGAATGTTATGTGGCAAGGGGCGCAACTGCCTTGGGTCGAAGAGATTGCCGCGTATAAAATCCAGCGCCATTCTGTTCGGGGCACTCTGGAGTGCGGTAAATCCCATGGACAGACTGCCCAGTCTTTCAAGAATCGGGTGCTGAAAATCATCGATGATAAGATACAAAAGCTCTGATGGCGCCAGATTGGACTTCACGTTTACGGCAATACGGTAGTCTGTGGTATCGTCGATAAGATGCACTTCATAATGCGGGCTGGATCCTTGCCCAATTATTTTACTGATAGCCTTCCCTTTTAGAACACCATATTGTTTAAGTGGCATGATTCCTCCCAAGGAATATAGTCGTAGCGAGTTAAGTTTTTAATACTGTTTTGTTCAGAATTCAAGTTCTTTTAATGCCAACAACTAAGAATAAATAGTCCGACCCCCTCATTTCACTGCTTTAAGGCATCATTGTTTAACGAATACTACAAAACCGTTGGCAGGGATCACCACGTTGAGGTTACCCTGGTAAGAGTGGATAATGCCCCCCCCATTACCTGCGTTCTGGCCACCATAGACAGCAGCATCGCTGTTGAAAACCTCCTTCCAGCGGGCGTTTGGTATGGCCAGCCAATCCTTCTGGATTACGTAACCGTAAGCAAAGGCGGTATTGTTGAGGCTTGCGACGATAATGACTTCCTCTTCTCCGCTCCACCGCTTAAAGGCAATAACGCGATTGGAATTCGACTGGTGGATGATGTCGATGTTGTCGCTACGAATCGAGCGCAGTCGGCGGCTGAGTGTGATGAGTTCCTGATAAAAGCGAAAGAGCTTTTTGCCGTTTCCATCCCGTTCACCGAGAATGTCTTCACGATTTAGTACAAAATTATCATAGGTATACTGTTTTTGTGCACCAATCTCTTCGCCCATGAAGAACATGGGTGTCCCGGCGGAGAGCAGGGACAGGCCGAAGCATACGCGAGAGCGTGCCTCCGCCCAGGGACGCGTGTTGTCAAAGAGGAAACCGTTGACAGCTGTCACCATAGTCCTGGCAGTGCCACCCGCATTACCGGCTTCGTCATGAGATTCGTGGAAGATGACTTGGTCGTTGCGGCTGCCAAATAGAACGCCAGAAAATTGATCCATTTTGATCGCCTCATTTCCACCGGATCCCGCTTGTTTCAAGAGCCGCGCTCTGTCACCGGCCATGTCGGAGTCGCCGATCAAACTGTGATAGAATGCCAACTCCCACTTGGCGTTAAAACCCAAGCCGCCTTGTGCAGGCGATTTCGTCACGGCATCCCAGCCTGTGTGATCCTCAGCAATCAACATCGTTGTGGGCCGAATCATATGTAGCGTCCGGCTCCACTCACGCAGAAATTTCTGCCCGAAAATATTGGCATTACCGATTGATTGTCCATTCGCATGAAGCACGTTGTCGCGATGTATCGCCTGAGTCAAGTCCACGCGTAATCCATCGACATGCATTTCCTCAATGAGAAAGGCGGCAGCACTAATAAACTGCTGACGCACATTTTCCTCCCAAAAGCGTGGAGTAAACCCGGTGGAGCCATTGTCAAGATAGCCACCCGCCGGGAAACTGTAATCAGAAGAACGGCCCTCATACCAGAAATAGATATTTTCTTCGGGAATAGTCGAGTCGTATTGCCACTCGGCACGCTCTACATCTGGGGCGAAGTGATTGTAAACGACGTCCTGAATGACGACAATACCTCGTCTATGACACTCGCGTACAAAATGCCGATACTTGTCACGTCCTCCCGCACTTGATTCGATACAATAATGGTGGCTGTTGCCATAGCCCCACCCGACTTTACCGTTAAACTCTGCCAGGGGCAGCAATTCAATTGCATTCACACCAAGGTCAACGAGGTGGTCCAGAAATGATAATGCATCACTCAAATTACCGACACAGTCTTTGCCAAATCCCAATGAGCCGACATGTAGTTCGTAAATGACGAGATCTTCGATGCGGGTATGTACCGGTAAGCCGGAAGTAAATTCCCTTGCCCAAAACTCCTCTGCGGAAATGAGGTCGGGTTGAACTCCAGGAGGAGTGGATTCGAAATCCCGGCGCACTACATCGGGATCAATTATTACACTGCA
>NQJG01000039.1:7698-17123 GCA_002256465.1 Methylococcaceae bacterium NSP1-1
AATCTGGCTGCGGGAATAAATGTCGGTGCGATAGACGGTTTGCCCTTGAGTGTTTTTAATGCGGTACATATATGGCAGGCTCTTGAAGGTTTCAAAATCCTCCGCTGGTCCGCCTTCCCAAATGCCGTCAGCCAGGCGGGAAAGGGCGACTACGGGCTGCGCCGGGTCAACCCCGGTGCCGTCGTCGGCAATATAGCCGTTAGCCGGATTCCCGAAAACCACTTCCACCTATTGCGCGTTGGGAGCCCAAACGGCAAAATGCAGGCCCGGTTTGGCGCTTCCCGAGGCGAAGTGTTTGTTGGCTCCCAGACGGCGACCATAAGTGAAGCAGTAGCGTTCTACCTGTGGCTCAGCCTCACTGCCACTGAGCCGAAACTGGCGATGACGTTCAGCGGAGTTGACATCTTGTACTTCGGTCGGAATGCCCCAGAAATTAGCACCCTGCGGCCCATCGAGAATCACGCCCCACTTGAACATCTTGCCTTGATCGACAAGATCAAGTGTAACCGAGGCTATAAATATCGGGCATCCGTTTGCACCTAATTGCTCCTGCATCGGAACCTCTGTCCAGATATCTGAATATCGGCCACTATCATCCCAACTACCGCGTAAGCGAGCGTTGCGAAAAATAGCTCTCCTTAAGCCGGTTATAAATTGAAACTCTACATTTTGTATATTCATGATGTTTTCTCTCTTTCAAGTTCGTCGCCGACGCAAATTGCTACGGTTTTGCCGGAATCGTTCTCGCTCGTAAAATTTAACCATTACAAACGATAAAGCGGTTCCAGGCTTTTATCCTCAGTAGCTACAATTTTTTCTCTGGCTTTGTTTTCAGTAAACGCCTGAAAAAGTTTTTTGCCCTGCCACTCACTTATTTCCTTGCCATATAAAGCGTGATTCAAATGCAGAATTTCGCCTCTTAAGCGGGCATCACAAAACCCCGCAAGTGCCCCCAGATTCGAGACATTAAACTTTTGTCGCCCCCATTCAAGCAAGGCGTCTTTAGCTGCTGTCGCATTGTTTTTAATACACGCCTTTTTTAAATTCTTAATACAGTCTTTTAAACTTATTTCTGAGTCATTAATTTCAATAATGGGCTTTTTTGCTGTCCGTTTGGTCAAGAAAAAAATCACGGTAACTAACCAGCCAACTGCTAAAAATACAGAAATCCATAACCAGATATTCGTTTGTTGCCGGCTTTTAATAACAGGAGCAGTTTCAATTTTCTGTGGTGTTGTTGAAGAAACCGGTGGAGCAATAACTGCAGGCTGAGTCCCGGCAACAGCAACTGCTGTAAGCGTTGTTTCCGGAATTTTCGCTATTTCCATTTTTTGGCTTTTGGTATTGAACCAGGGAATTTCTATGGCGGGTAATGTGTAATTGCCTTCTCTGAAAGCCAGCAGTCCATCGGCTTTTTTCTGTTCCTTCAATACGGGTTGGTCAGGATAAGCTTTTAACTGATCATTGGTATGAGTGGTATTCAATTCGGGCAGTTGACCGACAGTTGTGCCGTTTGCCACTAGAGTCAAGGTTCTGGTCAAAGGTTCTCCAACTTTCATTTGCTGAATATCGTCTGACCATTCCTGTTTTAAAACCAGTTGTTCTGCCGATAACCAATGTTTTCCATTAAAAGATACAGGAGCAGGTTTTACATCCAGCGTTATCGCTTTGGATTCGACTCGTTTGGTTTTGGTCATCTGGGAATTAAAAAACCCATTAAAACTGGGACGGTTATTCGTCACTACCTCAGCTGTTAATACCAGCGGCTTAATCGTTAATTTGCCGCTTTTTTGCGGGAAAATGGCATATTTTCGTTCAGTCACCGAATAATTCACCCCGTTAACCTGCGTATTATAAGAACTATCTTCACCTAATCTTTCAATCACCGCATCTGCCAGTTCAGGCTCATTCAATCTGGCTTGAGAAATATCGACTTTTGTATATAACCGCATGGTATAGAAAACCTGGGATTGTATATAAGGGTTTCTCGGCGTTGCCTCAACCTCTAAAAACAAATCTTCATCGGAATTGACAGCTTTTTTTTGTGTGCCCTCAGTAACCAGAATGGTAGAAGACTGGCTGGCATCATTACCAAAATTCACCGATGGAATAACTAGGCTACCCGCCTGTTTTGCCATCACATTGAGCGTCCATTCAATAGTCTTGCTGGATTTGCCATTAATCCACGATGAACTGCTGCTGCTATTTTGACTGAGTATGGTGAAATCCTGTTCCAACGGAGTGAAATCCGGGTCATCGTCAGGTGACTCAGTCGTGGTAAAGATGATTTGGAATGATTCATCAAGACTGACCGGATTACGATCTACGGAAACAGTAATGTCTGCTGCGAATGTATTTTGGGGGGCCAAAATCGATAAGAACAGCAGAAAAAACACTAAAGAAGTGAAAAATCGCATCTCTACTTCAGGTTTAAGTAATTGTTTTATAGTGTTCATAGTTCTAATCATTAATTATTATTTTTCATGTAGTTTTACAATTGATGCGTAGCATTCCAAAGTGGTTGCAACAAAATCTGGCATTGTTGCTCAAAAGTTTCATCCAGTATCTGCGCAAGATCCGTTACATTGTGATAAAGCCGTTTGAGTTCAGGTTCATAGGGTTGCTGAACAGCTCTGGATAGCTGTTCTTTTGCAACATCCAGCGCTGATTTACTGGCCCGATTGCCATTTTCCAATTTATAGGTATGTTTAACATAAGTTAAAGCTGCCTCCACAAAAAACGCATTGGGGGCGTTGTTGCCCGAGCGGTAAATGTCCAGGAATGCTGACAATAGATTGGGCTCCTTAAGATCGGCATAGCGATAAAACAAGCTGCCATTTTTATATCGATTTGTTAGTTTTCCGATTAGGCGATAGTTTTCAATTTTTATATCGACAGGCAAATCTTCTAAAGGTTCGCCCAGATTTTTAGCCTTGATACGTCCGACAAACTCATTTATCACTTCTTGTTGCCGATCAAACTCGAGTTCTCCCAATACGCCAGATAGCCATCTTCCCTGTGCCTGCAATTTTTTTACCGATACCGTTGTACCGTTTAAGGCTTTCTGTATCCATTCATGATATAAGGAGTATCCCTCCATTTTATCTATGGCAAACGGCTCACGCTCTTCGGCTTCCGCTTCAATGCCGTTAAAACGCACGTCCATTTGCCGCTGCATAAAATAGCGCTGCGGATGCCGGAAAAAGCTGAACAGTTCATTTAGCTCTATAACATTTTCGGCTTCCGCAGTTATTGTGCCTTGCCACCATAGAGCAGACGCAGGTTTAGGTGCAGATAATGCTCTGGCTGTTTCGCAGTCGGCCTCTGAAAAACTGAATAAATCCGGGGTGCCGTTAAAATAACGCGGACTAAAAGGTTGCAAGGGGTGCCAGGTAATCAAATCCGAAAGCTGGTAACTCTCCTCCAAAACCTCCAGTAATTCACTGATGACCACCGAAGGCGGTATAGTCTCATTGTGGCTGATCGATTGTCCGATATAGGTAATAATCAACTTTTGCCTGGTGGACAAAAGGATCTCCAGAAATTGATAACGGTCATCTGCACGCCGTGAGCGGTCTCCTTTACGAAAGTTACGGGTTAGCAAGTCAAAGGTCGGATTGCGATCAATTTTTGGGAATTCACCCTCATTCATTCCCAGCAAGGCAATCACCTTGAAGGGGATGGAACGCATCGGCAGCATGGAGCAAAAAGTCAGCTGTCCACGCAAAAAACCATTGGCTGATTTGCGTTCAGCAACCCTATCTTCAAGCCAGCTTATAATGACTTGCAACTCTACAGTATCATTATGTACGTCGGCAAGATCAGCGGATAATTCCGTCAATAGTTCGTTGAGTTGCTGACGTTCAACCGGGTCTGCTTCAGCCAATAATTGATCGGCGTAATAATAGAGCTGGGTACCCCATGTTTTCAGTGTTTTCTGCTGTTTTAATTCTGCGCCGGCTTTGAACAATAACTGCATAAACTCGCACAATCCGCCTAACGCCAGTGCTGATGAACCTTCAATATCAATATAAGGTAATACATCGCCAATAAAATCAGCATCATTGCCTACCGCATAACCCATCAGCAATCTATCCAGTGAGGCTTGCCAAGTGTTTTCGTTAAGTTCAGGCAGTCCGAGTTCCCGCTTGTGTTTTGCCGACTTACCCCAGCGTACATGTGTATCCTTTAGCCAGTATTTAATCAATTCCAGATCAGTTTCGGACAGATCAAAACCTGGATATACCACGGGTTGTTCCAGTAGATCCAAGACGCTTTGCCAGCCAAAACGGCTTTGACTTAAGTTTAAAAAACGGATAAAAGCATCCAGCGCGTTGTTACTCAAACGCAAGCTGCGGTCAGCAATTGCATGTTGAATATCGCTGAATCCCGCTGAAATAAACGGCTCGTATACCTGAATATCGGGAGCCATTACCACAATATCGCGCAATTCGAGTGCAGGGTCATTTTCCAGTGTGTATAACAGCTGATTTTTTAATACCTCCACCTCGCGCATTCGGGAATGACAAGCGTGGATACTGATAGAGTCATCTTTTTGTAGCGATCCGATTAATGACATCTCGCCAGGCCCATTGAGCCGGTTGTTTAAAATATCGTTTTGTAACTGATGCAGATTATCGCTTGCTTCGCTCAACTCAAAGCTTTCCGGTTCAAAATCAAACTGCACATGCTCCAGCAGCATTTCCTGAAATTCCCGCCCTTGCTGGCCTAACGTTGACAGCAGCGGATGTCCGGTAAAGCTTCCGTCATTCGTCCGTTGCCGTTTGCTTGCCAGATCAGCCCAGAATGTTTGTGCCGGATTGAGTAAAAAAAGATGCAGTTGACAATGTTTCGATAAGCCTTCCAGGTAGCTCAAAAATAACGGTGGCATCGTATTAATTCCGAAAACCGAAATTCGTTCCGGCAAAGATTGACTAAATGCGCCTTCCTTTGCTGCATTAAACTTGGCTATCACATCCAGCCATAATGAGCCTCTGTGTTTATTGCCAGTCTGTGCAGTTATTTGCAGCCAGAGCGCTTTTTGCCAGGTTTCGGTTGCCGTATGATAAAGCATGTCGCCTTTTTGCCAGGCTGTCAGCATATCGGGCCGCATTATCTGGTACTGATCAAAAATCTGCGCCAGTTGCCGGGCTAACTGATAGCGCTTTAAAGAACTGTTTTCGCCGGATAAATACTGCTTTAACGGTAAAAAATCGTTACTGTCCAACCGGCGTAATAATGCCTCGATCCGCCAAAGCATCAGGTTACGATCAAACGTCGCATCGTTTAAGCTGCTATCTATTTTTTGTGCCAGGGAACTGAAAAATTTGTCGGGGAATAAAAACTGATAATTTCCCCAGACTTTAAAGTGACTGGCTAACTGCTGCGATAACCAACGTTCCATCCCTTGACTTTGAATCAGAAAAATTTCTTTTTCAAAAGGCGATGCCAGTGGTGCATTTTCAATGACGGCGGTCAGGTGAGCGACTAGATTCTCGGTTTTATTGGAACTGTGCAGGATGAACATAGAATGTGTTAGAGTTTAAGAATACATTTCATCATGAAATGTTTATGGGTTAAAACAACTCAGCCTTCTTGCTTTGCAAGTGGTAACTTGATGGTAAAAGTAGTCCCTACACCCAATTTACTTTCAACATCACAAGACCCGGATTGCTTTACTATGTAATCGTGTGCCTCATAGACACCAATCCCCATGCCAGCATTGCCTTTTGTGGTATCGAACGGTTTAAATAAACGTTCGGCGATAAATTTATTATCCATGCCGGAACCATTATCAATCACTTTAATAATCGCTTGATTTTCATTCTTGCTTAATTCCAGACTAACAATGCCATTTTCAGCAGTGGCCTCCTGTGCATTTTGCACCAGATGACCAAGAATAGCCGTTATTTTTTCCTTTTCCCCTAAAACTTCAATTTTGTCCTGGTTTGATGTCAATTGCAGGGCGGGTTTATTTCCCGCTTGCTGTATCGCAACATCCTTGATAACTTCGGCAAGGTTAACAATGATCTTGTTATCGGTTTTTACCTGTCCCTTTTTCAATTGGTTCAGGAGATGCTCTATCTTATAGACCACATTTTTCAGGGTTTCGATAGAATCATCGATAAATTCCGGATTGTATTTGTGTTTTTCTGCATTCTTTACAATAAGAGAGATTTGCGCTACCAAATTTTTTAGATCATGAACAAGATAGGCCGAAAGCCGATTATAGGCTTCAAACTGGCGTGACCTGGACAAGGCATCGCTGGCATGACTAAGTGCCAGTGCATTAGTCAATTGCATGCCGACTGTTTTCAATAAATCGTGATCTTCCCAAATGAGTTGCCTGTGTACTTTGGCTTTTGTTAATGCTACAAAGGCCACTAAGTCATTTTGACGGAACAGGGGGATTATCAAGGAAATATTGTTCTGTTCGGCTTGCCACTGTGATAAATCAACTTCATTATAAGCTTTAGGGTAATTTGAAAATTCAACAAAATCGATAATCCATTGCTTTTTTAACATAAACTGTATTAAAGATTGATCTGCTTTGACCAATTGCGGCGGATAAAATCCCAGGTTACTTTCTTCGGCCAAATAAAAATCCCCCTGTTCATTCTTTAGCCATAAGCCACCACCTGAGCTGTCGGCCAGATCCGACAGGGTTTTGATGATAAAACCCGACAATTCGTTAATCGAGTCTAACTGTGCAATTGTTTTGCTTAACTTAATCCACTCATCCCTGTAATCATAACGGTAGTGAAAAAAATGTTTGTTAAAATATACTTTGGCTATTGCTCTGGCTTTACCTGAAACAAACAAAATTAACAGTAACAATACGGCTAAAAAAATGAAGATTATCTGTGCAATCCCTCCCCAATTACCACCGTAATCCCTGATATAAAAACCGGCCAGTGACATTAATATGAGGTACAGCCCTGAACCCAATAACACAGTAGTATGAAACACCACTTTTCTTGAGGCGGTAATTCTAATGGCATTGTTTATTTGTAGGCGCAGAATAGAAATAGCCAACAAAGGCACTATCAAAGCATTAATGAATCCTCGTGAATTCCACAGTAAGTAATCAAGTTTTACAAACAATAGCGACTTGCTGTAAACAATAAAATCAATAGTAAATAACGCCCCCAGACCCAGACATAGAAATTTAACTGTCCAGTGTAAATCCAGAGTTGCATTACGATAGAGTTGTTCTACTAGCATCAATCCAATGATGGCAAAAACAACATGAGCAAAAAGGCGCAGATCCTGTCCAAGAAACTGCTGGATTTGATAGCGTAAATCGCTGAAGACTTCCAGGGCCAATATAAACACCATTAACAGTGCCATGCCATTTGCAAGTCTGGATTTAAACAGTAATGAATAGTTATTGTTAAATTGTTGGCGCGAGATAAGGGTGCTTAATAAAAAGAACCAGGCAGTATCGCGTAACGTTTCCAAAGGCAGGATTTCTGAAGTGACTAATTCATCGTTGTAAATTAAAAAAGCGGTATAGCCAGCCCAAGTCAAAGACATAACAACCGCTACAATCAAAGAAATCGCAACAGGATTCTTTTTAATTCCTATTAATGCCAGGGGGAGTAATAAAAAATAGGCTGCGGCGGCAGCTAAATAACTGTAATAGCTGTAGTTATCCATGAAACTTATGTCAGATAAAATTGTTATATTAGCATGTATATGTTGCCCCCTTTCTAACTCAGAATAGTTAACGGGCCTTTAATTTATCTAACAGACTAACGGCTGCTTTTTTTTCTGAAAAGTCCTGCTCTGTTTTTACAATAGATTCCAGTATTTCAATGGCTTTTTGAGTATTGTCATTAGCAACGTATGCTTCTGCCAAATGAAACTGAATATCATTGGCTTTGGGCGCTAATGAAGCGGCTTTTTCAAGTATGGGCAGGCCTTCTTTGGGTTGACCTTGTTTAATCAGGATATAGCCATAGGTGTCCAGGATTGCAGCTGACTCAGGCGCCTTCTCGTAGGCTTTTTTTGCCAGCTCAAGGGCTCGAGGGTCATTTTGTTGTGAATAAAGAAAAGCCAGATTATTTAAGGCGAGTACATTATCAGGTTGCTCGGTAAGTATCGCATTATAATGCGCTTCAGCTTGTTTGTTGTCATTCTGTTGTTGATAAACAGTCGCCAGCTTAAAATGGATGGCGCCATTTTTGTTGTTTTTCTCTAATGCGTTATTGAGAAGTTTAATGGCGTCAGTTTGTTTCCCCTGGGCATTAAGCAAATCAGCCAGGGTAAATAATACTTTGTCATTCGGCTGAATCTTGTAGGCTTGTTGATACATGTCAGTGGCTTTATCGAGTTTTTTATCGGCCAGATACACGTCACCTTTTAACAGTTTGCCCAGCACCAATTTTGGAAACTGTTTGTCTATTTTAGTGGCTAATTCGAATGCCTCTTGATTACGTTTCAGCTTGATTAAATAGACTGTTTTAAATACCAATGCTTCCGGTTTATCGGGTGAAATCCGGGCTGTTTCATCCAGTAAATTAAGCACCTCCTTGTCTTTATCAGGATGCTCGCTCAGTAACCTGGCTAATAATAAGCGGCTGTTAATATCTTGTTTATCCAGGTCAATAATTTGCAGTAATGTTTCTTCGGCTGCCGGCTTTTTGTCATTAACAATTTGGGCGCCGGCAAGTACAGACAGCGCCACGCTATTATCGGGATAACGGTTGACCAGATCTTCACCCAGGGACAGGATTTTTTCCGGTTGTTTCTGCGATGCATAAAACTTCCCTAGACTTTTGATGACTTCAATTTCTGCGGTGATATTGCCTTTTACTTTTTCCTGAGCGGTTAGTAAAACCTTTTCTACTTCGGCATTGTCTTTTTGTTTATAGGCTACATCAGCTAACAGTAGATAGGCATTGATCGCTTTATCATTAATGGCTAAGGCCTTATTGGCATACTCTTTGGCTTTATCAAGCTGACCGCCATCCAAAGCTAATTTTGATGCGCCCAGGTGTGCCAGGATATTTTTTGGATCGAGTTTAATGGCTTTTTCATAGCTTTGTTGGGCGGCAGTTGTATCTTTCTTCAGTGTTTCAAATAGAGCTTGTAAGTTATAGTATTCGGGTTCATTTGGGTATTTTTTTAATAAAGCGGAAATCTTGTTTTGAGCTTCTTCAAGTTTGTTCTGTTTTAGAAGGTTAAGTACTTCAAGGTAATTCGCTTTTTTATTGCTTTGTTCGGCTTGTTGGAATGATTCTAAGGCTGAGCTGGAACTTCCCTGTTCAGTTGTTAGCGGTGCAGTTGGGTCCAGACTACTAAAATTGTCTTGTTGATTCAGTGCATCATAGTTTGCAGCCATCACTAAAGAACTGGAAGCTAATAGGCCAATTGCTAGAGCTGCACGATTTTGTTTCATTGTTATTCTTTGAGGTCATAAA
>NQJG01000227.1 GCA_002256465.1 Methylococcaceae bacterium NSP1-1
GAGTGCTGGTCGGGCCAACCAGCATGCCGTAGCCGCCCGAACCTTGTACTTCCTTGACCACCAATTCCGGCAAATGCGCGAGTGCATACTTTAAATCTTCCGGCTCGCTCAGACGCCAGGTCGGTACATTGGACAGCAGCGGCGTTTCACCAAGATAAAAGCGGATCATTTCCGGGACGAACAGATAGGTGGACTTATCATCCGCCACGCCGGTGCCGACACCGTTGGCCAATGCAACATTGCCGCTGCAATATGCATCCATCAAACCCGGTACCCCAAGCGTCGAATCGGGGCGAAACACCCGTGGATCGATAAAATCGTCATCCACCCGGCGGTAAATCACATGGACCTGTTGCGGTCCTTCCGTGGTATGCATGTATACCTTTTGTTGATGCACAAACAAGTCCTGGCCTTCGACCAGTTCCACGCCCATTTGACTGGCGAGGTAAGCGTGTTCGAAATAAGCGCTATTATAGGATCCTGGCGTCATCACGACGATGACCGGATAAGCGACATTCGGCGGTGCCGCTTCGCGCAGGGTATTGAGCAGCATTTGCGGATAGTGTTCCACCGGCTCGATGGTATGTTTGACAAACAGTTCGGGAAATAGCCGCATCATGGTTTTGCGGTTTTCCAGCATATAGGAAACCCCGGACGGCGTGCGCAGATTATCTTCCAGCACATAGAAATCATTTTCCGCAACCCGCACTAAATCGATCCCGGCAATATGGGCATAAACCTGATTGGGCAGATCGACACCCTGCATCTCGGGGCGATACTGTCCATTATCCAGGACCTGATGAGCACTAATTATGCCTGCCTTGATGATTTCCTGATCATGATAAATATCATGCAGGAAGGCATTAAGCGCACGCACCCGTTGTTTGAGGCCCAGTTCCAGGCGCTGCCATTCCGACGCACCGAAAATGCGCGGCACAATATCAAATGGAATCAGACGTTCCACGTCGTCTGTTTCGCCGTAAACTGCAAAAGTAATGCCCAGCCGACGGAACAGTAACTCCGCTTCCGCGTTTCTGCGTTTTAGTGTGCCATCCGGCAAATCTTTTAACCAAGCGTGTGTAAGGTTCGTAAATTTCACGAACTGAGCCATTGCCGGCATACATTTCGTTAAAATATTTTTTTAAGCTTTTCGTATTCATGCCTATTGTGATGAAAGAGTCCTTCGTTAAAATATTTTCTGTTTTCTCTAAAAATTAATAGCAAGTGTTAGGCCATAAGGTTATTAACTTATTTATGAGGCGAAAAAATACATTAATGTTTTAAAAAAGCTGCAATGTTGAACAATTCATGCTTAAACTATTGCATGCCGATTACTATAACAACGCCGTTGTCGCATAACTAAACTCTCATCGTGCAATAGGAAAATATATTTTGACCATTCGCGTCGCTATTCGTCACAAAATGCCAAAAACTTAGTGTAGATAATGCACAAAGTTAGAACGTCCAAATCGCAACAATGCATATTTTTGGGGCAAATGTTAAGGGTATAAAAAACGAAAAACAACAAGTGACTGAAAAATAAGGGAATTAATATTTGGCATTGATAATGCTTGAAACTTTATGTACATACTTTCCCTTTATGTTGCTCTCTCCTGGGCATGGTACCTTTGGCGTCCTACTTTCTCGGCTGGGGCGCTTTTTTTTGCCTGCTAATTTTGCTAACCCTTAGAAAATAAAAACGACTCAAGTTGTTGGCAAACGTTAAGAATTTTTTTGTCCTGGCAGAATGTTGAAGTCAGGTTGATAATCAGGTGGCCGCTGTAAGCTAAAATGTTCCATAATCTGCAACTTTGTTGTGATCAAGTTAAAACATCCACACATAAATGCACCTTGAACTCATTAAACTGGAAAAAACCTTCAAGCCCTCGATTTTAACAAAGATTGATGATCCGCTGCTTGATCAATACCAAATCAAACTATGGATTAAGCGCGATGATTTGCTGCATCCCATCATTTCCGGGAATAAATGGCGTAAACTTAAATATACACTTGATCATGCCCTGTCTGAAGGCGCCGATACGCTCATCAGTATGGGCGGGGCTTATTCCAACCATTTGCATGCGTTGGCTTATGTGAGTAAGGCGTTAGGATTAAAAACCATAGGGCTTGTCCGTGGCGAGCAACCGGAAACGTTAACACCGACTTTATCTGACCTGCAAAACTGGGGTATGGTACTGAAGTTTGTATCCCGTTTCGACTATAGACTACTGCGGCAATATAAAGGCTGTTATGATTTGCCCGGATTAAAACCGCGACAATACTGGCTGCCGGAAGGCGGGGCGCAGGCGTTAGCGTTAAAAGGTGTCGCGGAACTGGTTAACGAAATCGATGTCGCATACGATATACTCTGTGTTCCGTGTGGAACAGGGGCAACTTTAGCCGGTATTATTGATATGGTTCCTGACCAAGTATCAGTTATGGGTTTTGCGGCATTAAAAAATGCGGAATTTTTGCAGACTGACGTTGAATCTTTATTACCACGACCTTGTAGTAATTGGCAGATTAATATGGATTATCACTTCGGCGGTTTTGCCAAAACCAGTGCTGAACTCATGACATTTATGGCGGACTTTGAATTCAAAACCGGAATACCTCTTGAACCTGTCTATACCGGAAAAATGATATACGCAATATACAATTTAATAACAAAACACACATTTAAACCGGGTCAACGTATTATTGCTGTTCATACCGGAGGATTGCAGGGAAAAAGAGGATTTAACGCATGAAACGATTGTTAGAGCTTGAGCTAATGGAAGATGAAAGTCAGGTGAAAGCCTATGCTGAGGCAGATTTTGAAACACCGCATAATGAATTTATACAGCGATTGAAATCGTTTATTGACGATTCCGGGTTGAGCGGTACCGCCCTGGATTTAGGTTGTGGTCCAGGTGATATCAGTTGCCGTTTTGCCAAAACCTTTCCTTTCTGTAAGGTGCATGCTGTTGACGGCTCAAAGCCTATGCTGAATTATGCTAAATCAACATTACCTTCTGATTTAACAGAGCGCATAAGCTTTATACCAGGCCTATTGCCTGATGTCATATTGCCGCAGTCCAGCTATGACATAATTTTCAGCAATAGTCTCTTGCATCATTTGCCTGATCCACAGATGCTTTGGCAGACCATAAAAAAATATTCCCGGCCGGGCACACGTATCATCATTATGGATTTATTACGTCCTGAAAGTATTGAGGATGCACAAATAATGGTGAATAACTATGCTGCCAACGAACCTGAAATTCTGCAACGGGATTTTTATCATTCTTTACTGGCGGCTTTTAGCATGAAAGAAATTGTTGGCCAGTTAGCCGAGGCGGATTTGAATTTGCATATCGAGCAAATTAGTGACCGGCATGTTTTTATCTCAGGTGTTATACCCGATAGTTTAAGGAACAAAATGGACATAAACGAAGCGGTTGAAACAATAAACCTTGAAAGCCCCGAACTTTACATCAATCGCGACTTGAGCCTGCTGGAATTCAACAAGCGGGTTTTGGCACAGGCAAAAAATGAAGC
>NQJG01000040.1 GCA_002256465.1 Methylococcaceae bacterium NSP1-1
TGGCATAAAGTAAATCTAACATTTTTCATTTTTTAAAAGAAAGTTTGCTTACTTACCCAAGGCATTACCAAAACTGAAAAATCACTGTTAGTTTGATAATGACACTAATAAATAATTATAAAAAACCTTTAATCGCCCATGTGCTATTTCGCTTGGGGACCGGCGGTCTGGAAAACGGAGTTGTAAATTTAATAAACACGATGCCGGATGAAAAATTCCAACATGTTGTCATTTGCATGACAGACTATACCGATTTTAGAAATAGAATAAAAAAAGACGATGTACAGGTATATTGCCTGAACAAAAAGCCGGGAAAAGATTTTGCCGTTTATTTCCGGTTATGGAAGTTGTTGCGAGAAATAAAGCCTGATATATTACATACACGTAATCTATCAGCCCTGGAAGCTCAACTTTCGGGTCTTCTGGCGGGTATAAAACACAGAGTTCATGGTGAACACGGCAGAGATATTGATGACGTGGATGGAACAAATCCGCGCTATGTCTTGTTACGTCGTTTATTTCAACCGGCAATTCAGCGTTATATCCCAATGTCGAAAGACCTCGAAACATGGCTAATTAATCAAATAAGGGTACCTACAAAAAAAATCACACAGATCTACAATGGGGTAGATTTAAGCCGCTTTAAGATTAGCGGCGATAAGCCGGCCGGTTTATTGCCCCCTGGCTTTCGTTCATCAGACCTGTTGTTGATCGGGACCGTAGGAAGACTGGATCCGGTAAAAGATCAAATAACCCTGGTGCAAGCATTTATCCATCTGGTCAATACATACCCCGCTGAAAGAAATAAAGTAAGACTGGTGCTGGTCGGCGCAGGTTTATTGCAACCAAAACTGCGAGAATTAAGCCTGGAAGCGGGAATTGATGATCTGATCTGGTTTGCCGGTGAAAGAAATGATGTGGCTGATTTAATGCAAGCCTTGGATTTGTTTGTTTTGCCTTCTATTAACGAAGGTATATCCAATACAATTCTTGAAGCCATGGCGACAGAATTACCGGTAATAGCTACCGATGTCGGTGGAAATCCTGAATTGGTTATCAACAACCAAACCGGCTATCTGGTTCCAAAACAGAACCCAATAGCAATGGCAGAAGCGTTTAAAAAATATCTGGATAACCGCAGTCTTTTGGCAAGTCATGGCAAGGCAGGTAGAGCCAGGTGTGAATCAACGTTCAGCCTGAAAAGAATGATTACAGATTATATGAACGTCTATGATAGTTTATTGGAAGATAAAGACTTGGTGGATTTAGGCCTGTGAGCTTTTTAAAACATTGCTAGTCTTGTAAATATGACCTGTGACTAATGAATAATTACGTAAAACCAAGGCAACAATATTGAGGCTCAACAATGAAATCATACAACCCCCTGTGGATACTGATGTTAATGGTTGCTACCACTAATGTCTGGGCTTATGGCAGTAGTAGCAGTAGTAAAAAAGCCTGTAATAAACCAAAATTTAGCGAGTTTGCCCCAGCCAACAACGCCGAGGTTACGGCAAAGTCGGCTTTTTCTTTTACAGCATCAGGTAACACTAACCCTGAAAGCATTATTGTGACGGTAAAAGATCAGCCGGTAGCTGTAACTGTCACACCTAAAAACCAGGTTTTTCAGGTAGCCGGAACACTACCCGACACTTTAAAAGGAAACTTTGCCAGAATTAGTATTACCGCAGACGGCCCTAACCAATGTAAAGGCAGTGACGGCTGGCTAGTAAAAATTATAGAATAATATAAAGGTAGTTAAATGACTCTAAAAAAGATACAACCCGATAAAGACAAACTTAACCGGATAGTTACCGACGCTCGACGCAATCAAGAGCTCAGAGAGCAATCTTATCGCGGCCAGGCGCTTAAGCTTTATCCATGGATATGCGGTCGTTGCGCCCGCGAATTTACGCATACAAATTTGACTGAATTAACAGTTCATCATAAAAACCACAACCACGATGACAACCCTTCCGATGGGAGTAACTGGGAATTATTATGTCTTTATTGTCACGATAATGAACATTCACGATACGAGGAAACCCGCTTTGGCAATTCGCAATCAGGTAGGAACACCGTATCGGTTGCCACCCACAATCCATTTGCAGACCTAAAAAACTTACTGGGTAGTAAAAAATAAATCGCAAGGCGCATGGACTCATGTCTCCTTGTGCTTGATCAATTCAATGAATCGATACCAAGATTAGCCAACGCATCGGCTCTTTCGTTACTTGTATCGCCAGAATGACCCTTTACCCACTTCCATTCGACCCTGTGTTTTGCTATGGCCGCATCCAACCTGCGCCATAAATCTTCATTTTTAACAGACGTTCTGGCAGCCGTTTTCCAGCCTCTTTTTTTCCAGTTGGGCATCCAGTCGGTAATACCTTTCAATACATAGATTGAGTCACTATTAAGCTGAACGGAACATGGTCTTGTTAATGTTTCCAACGCTTGTATAGCGGCCATCAATTCCATACGATTATTGGTAGTATGTTTTTCTGCGCCATAAAGTTCCTTGATTTTACCTTTATAATTGAGTATTGCTCCCCATCCACCAGGTCCGGGATTACCACGACAAGCCCCATCTGTATAAATAATTACAGCATCAGTCATGTTTTTTTATCCGTGCTGATGGATTAAGTGAATTGACCAGGATCAAGCGAGGACTCTCGTTTTTCACAGGCGTTAATGGAATTATATTGTAACGGCGTTTTATCGCTTTAATTGCATAAGCCGTAGAAAAAAAAGAGTGGCCATGTGCTATAAATTTCCCATGTTTTGAATTAACTGAATCCAAATTAAACTCTGATGATACAGTGACTTCAAAATTCAACAATTTCAACCAGTCCAGGATTCTTGATCGCGAAATAAAGTGACCTTTCCATGAATCAGCCATTTTTTTATCCCATAAATACTGATACCAGACCCATAAGCTCCAGGGATTAAAATTTAACACAACTAATTGCCCTTCGGGCTTTAATACACGCTCCACTTCTCTCATAGTCTGAAATCGATGAGTATCAAACTCCAATAAGTGCGGTACTATAATCATATCTATACTGTCACTTTGCAATGGGAGTCCATATGCTTTGGCCTGAATTTTTCTTGTCTCATTACAACCAAAGCCCTTGGCATCAAGTACTGTATAATTTTTATATAACGTACAATCAATAAATTCATTCTCCCACCCTAAACCACCGATTTGTAGAATAATTTGTTGACAACTGACAGTGATTGACCGTTGTAAATAGCCTGCTTCAAGCTCTTTTAACAGCTTACCTCTGGGGGTTTGGTACCAGGCAAACAAGAAATTTCGTTTCATCAATTACACTCTATAATTTCATTATGTTAATAATTTTCTTTAAAAAAATGCTATAATATTTTTGATAATAATAACTATATCCTTAGGCTTAAAGATGATACGTAATAATTTTAACAGGTCGGTTAATTTTTTATTAATTTCAATATCTTTAATCGTTACCGGTTGCTCGGATACACCAAAAGAACCCCTGAGCATTAACGATCAAGCACCTGCCACATCGGCTCAAAATAACAGTTATGTGTACCATCCTTACCGCACTCTGCGCAAACATAAATTCAACAAAACAGCATCAACGCACAAAAATACCGTTTGGGAGCGGTTATTATCGTTATATTCATTACCCGACATCAAAAATCCACGCATAGACCATGAATTATACTGGTATTTAGAACATCCCACTTCTCTTGCGATTCTTCAGCAAAGAGCAGAGCCTTATCTGAACCATATTCTCGATGAAATCGAAGCCAAAGATATACCGGGCGAACTGGCTTTATTGCCCGTTGTTGAAAGTGCTTTTGTGCCCGATGCCTATTCCAAAGCCGATGCTTCAGGACTTTGGCAGTTTGTCCCCTCTACCGGGAGAGAGTATGGCCTTCAACAAAATGACTGGTACGACGGTCGTCGTGATATTTACGCCTCAACAAAAGCTGCAACTACTTATCTAAAAGAACTGAGTGAAACTTTTGATGGCGACTGGTTGCTTGCTCTTGCTTCCTATAATTGCGGCAAAGGCAGGGTAAAAAAATCCATTGAAAGAAATGAGTATCGCAATCTGCCTACTGATTATTGGTCATTAGACCTCCCTGAAGAAACCGAAGACTATGTCCCTCGATTACTGGCTATAGCCAAATTATTTGCTCATGCTGACGAATACAATATTCATTTACAACACATCCCCAATAGACCTTACTTTGAAGTCGTTGACATTAAATCCCCGATTGATTTGCATAAAGCTGCAAAACTGGCCAACACACCTTTACATTCATTTTTAAAATTAAACCCCGGCTTTAACCGCTCCAGCACTGCTCCTCAAGGCCCGCATCGTTTATTGGTCCCCGTTTCCCAGGCGAAAGAATTTAAAAAAAACCTGGCTATGCTTCCCTACTCAGAAAGGGTAACTTTAAAACAATACGATGAAGAAGTAGTAGCTGAGATTCACCCGCAAGAAAAGCATGAAGAAAAATCAGCCCGGATTCGCGGGAATGAAGTCAAAACAATCCTTACTCAATACAAAGTTAAAACAGGCGAAAACCTGACATCCATCGCCAATAAAAATAATACAACGATTAAATCGCTCCGCCAGGCTAACAATTTAGCCGGAAATTCAGTCCGTTCCGGCACGCGTTTATTGATCCCTTCAGAAGCAAAATCAAACAGTATTCCGTTGCTTGCCACAGCTTCTAAAACCAAATCCGCAAACGCTCAAGTCTATGCGATCAAAAAAGGCGATACTTTCTTCAATATTTCTCAGCGCTTTTCTGTTACCCCCAAAGACATCGCCAATTGGAACAACATTACTTTAAAAACAGCATTAATTCCAGGCCGCAAACTCACCATCAAGAGCGTCAATCCCCAACTTGCCAGCGCATCGTCTTCAATCCGCCTGATAAGTTACACTGTTGGCAAAGGCGACTCACTGACACAAATTTCCAGAAAATTTAATGTGTCCGTTGCTGACTTACGCAAATCCAATGCTGCCACACTTATTAAAGGCCTCCAACCCGGTCAAAAACTGAAAGTCATTATTGATAGCAATCAGTCTTCAAGCTAACTTTCCTAATTCAATGAGGCAACACCAACTAAGACAGTGGTTTTTTTAAGTTAGTAGCTCTCCCAACTTTTGCACACCTGCAACAGTTGTTAGTTGATATTTATTTGAAATCACTATTCGCTTAGTGTGTTGCCAAGCAAATCCGCCACTGCGCTGTCCGCCACGCCGTATACTTTAATATTGTTTTTAATAGTAGTAGCGTAATTTTCATGAAGGTGTCCATGAAAAATATTTGTCACCCCCATCGCTGCTGCTAATTCACCAATTACGTTAAAACCATGCCGATGAGACCCCGGAGCCTCATGTGATACCAAAATATCCGCTTTCAATGCCTTTAATGCCTCAAATTCGTCATGCCAAATCGCTGATTTGTACTTTAATGACATTCCGGAATGTTTGATGTTAGCAGACTGATGATGCAAATAATGCTGTTTCCCTAACCATTTTGGCTGTTGCGGTGGATACCATACCCTGCCAAGAAAAATACCACTTAATCCGACAACCCTAAGCCCCGCTATTTCAGTAACTTTCAAGTGTAAATCCTTATCAGAAAAGGCTGAATTAAATAGATTGTTATATTTTCCCGGCGTTTCAAAATCGTGATTCCCAGCAATCCACCAAATTTCAGTTATGCCAACGATTTCCTCTAAACAGCTTTCTAACGGCATTTCCAGATCATAATCTCCAAGTAGAATAACAGCTTCGGGTTGGTATTTATGAACAGCAGCTATCAGCGGCTTAAAATTCCCATGCGGATCACCAGCAAATAAAATTCTATTATGTTGATTCATGTTACTACCCTCCTTCCTCTTCGTGCGGCCTGGAACCCAACTTTGTACCAAAATAAAATTGGTTGAAGCGAAAAGAGAGACAAATCAAACAGCTTAACCATAAACGTCCAGGTTAAAGTGAAAATCGGCAATTCGTTAATTTCATCTTCAATAATGAACCTGACCCTGCAGGAGAAACGGCATTAATAATAACTTGTTAGCCTGTCAGATCAAGTTTGTGAAAATCAAAGTGTTGAAACAAAAGCCAACATCGGACGCAGTACTTCAAGCACTTCTTTTAGATGCAAAAACTGGCGGGCTCATGCTGAATTACACTATTTCCCTGGCTTTGTCAAAAGCCTCTCTGAAATCAAGATATAAAGGCTTCTCAGTTTTTAACATTAATTTTAGCATTTCATTCTGAAGTTGATATTTAACATTGCCAACTGCTAAAGCACCAACACCTACTGCTCCTTGTGCATTAATTGCATGAATTAATGGCACACCCGAATCACTACGCTTGATACCCGCTATCCCCAGAGGCGGAACGGCATTAACATCACCTGCTACTTTTAATTGCATGGCTTGTTTCAGAACAGATGAACTTAACACCTGAATGCCGGCTTTGGCTGCGCAAAAGATAATATCAACATCGATAACCAGTTTGGCTTTATCGGCTTCAGAACTTGCACATGCGCCTTTTAGCGCGCAACCAAATCGGCGATTGTAGGCTTTAGCAACATCTGTAGCTGTATCAATCGATAAATGATCGACTAACGCTGTATCTGCGCCGGCTAATGAAGCAATAATTCCCGTAGCAATACCAACAGGACCTGTTCCGCCAAAAACCAGGGCATTACAATCTTTCAATTCTTTATCGTGCCTTACTTTTAGCTCTTGCTCTACGCAAGCAACTAATGCAGCTGCTGT
>NQJG01000228.1 GCA_002256465.1 Methylococcaceae bacterium NSP1-1
ATTAAGGCTAGCCGCATGCCGGCGTTTACCGCCCCATCGGCCTATGAGAAAAAACAGCGGGATTAAAGTTACTTCCCAGAAGATATAAAATAAAGCCCAATCCTGTGCCAGAAACACGCCTAGCATGCCAAACTCAAGCAACAGGATGCAAATGTGGTAACCCTTAATACTGCTGGAGATAGTAAACGAAGCGAGCAAGGCAATAGAGGTAAGCAGGGTTGCCAAAACCAGCATGGGCATGGATATCCCGTCAATACCCAACGCGTAAGCACTGCCAAGATCAGGATTGAGTGGAAAATACTCACTGAATTGTAAGGCCGCATTGTGTTGGTCATACAAGCTGACTAACCAACAACTTAGCAAAAATGCGACGGTGGTAAACAGATTCGCAATTGTGCGGATGATGTGGGTATTCTTGCCGGGAATAAATGCCAATAACAAAACCCCAACAGCCGGCGTCCAGAGCAGTAGACTGAGAATCCCCATGTTTTTAAGTGTTCCTTAACTGTATCGTTACTTTGATCGTTTACAAATGACTGCAATTATACGTTCAAGCCATTAATTGGCAAGGTTTAGAAAATAACAACACGGCGAAACCGTTCTAAACTTATTGACTTTGGCATCGTAATACAATTTTTCTAGAATTATCTGTCATACGCAGGTAGTCGAATACTCGTCTTACATTACGAGCCAGCTTTTCGATAGTGGCTGCAACACTGTCTTTACTAATGGATTTAATCAACCCAGTAGCAAATCTACGTAGACAGGTTATGTTTTCAGGCCCATGGCCTTTGCGTATTGTGCAACGATCTTCATTCCAATTCCAATCGAGTAGGTAATGATGACTCTCAACACCCCAGTGGTCTCGATTGAACTTGAGTACTTGTTCAGCGTTGGCGCTCATCGGCGAGTGACTGGTCAGGCCGTAAGCAATGTCTTTGGTTTCTTTGCCACTTTTTTTGTCGATCGAGTGGCGTTGTATGGCAAATATTTGCCCGACAAAAGGAAAATCAAGGTAGTCGTTCAGTAGCGTAGACGTCCAAATAGAGCGTGACTCAATGCGGCCATGCGCCAAGGTGTAGGGTTCGCTAAAGTCAGCAGCTTTGGGATTTTCAAAGGCCAGGCGAATATCCTGGGCTAGTGAGAGTTGGTTGTCTTTGGCCGTGAATACATAATGGGCTAGGCGGTCTTCGACAATATACTGCGCCAACTTACGCTGAGTTAAAAGGGCATCGCCAGTGATCGTTTTATCAGCAATATCCACCAGTGTATCCATAACCGGGATGAACATCCCGATTTCGTTGGTCTGTTTGAGTTCATCGCTCCCTGCTACGGGTAAAGCACCGACTTTTTTTTAGTGTGGCAGCGACCTGTCTGATGCCCCACGACACCCAGGATATGAGTTTGACGGCCATCGTCATCAATGGCATTACACATGGTTTTACCGTCAACTGCCAAGCCTTCGTCTTCTTTAGCGAATTGATGGTTCCAACCTTGCAGCGCAAGATCAAGTTGTTCGGGATCGATGCCAATCAAGGTTTCTCTGAAAGTGGTACGACTGGGTACATAATAATAACCGTTGCGTTTGCGGCAGCCAAAACGTGCCCGTGCTTTTTGTCCCAAGTCTTCCGCCCAGCTGCCAATTGCCTTGTAACCCACCATTCCACACAGCACGGCACCTGTGGCAAGGGCCAGAATGCACGTCAGGGAATGGCGTTGACCCTGCTTACGGCGTGGGTCGGGAATATTAAGAAAGAACTCAGGTAAAGTGCGCATATGTTCAGCGGTTAACATGATTTTTGGAGCTCCATAGCCATAACAAAGGTCAAGAATAGGTTGTGACAAGCGGGCTTGAGAACGCTTTTCCAAGGGTCGAACAAAGACCTGCTTGGGCTGTTGAGAGCTAGGGCTATAGCCTTGGCGAGTACGACGGAAGCCACGAGTGTCGCCCACATGAACCCAGTTAGCGGCACGATAAATAGTGCCATGAAAGTACTGAGGATCGACGAACGTCTCTAACAATAATAAGGGATAGCCGAAGTGTTGCAGCCAATCCGCAGAAATGCGCCGTTCACATGAAGACAAAATGCGGGATGCAAGATTAGGGTAATGATGCTCGGGAAGAATCAGAAAGCGACTATTGTTAGCAATCAGGTGTAGGCGATCATATTGAACCCGATAGTTCCAACCGATCCACTGATCACGCGCCGCACATTTCCACGCTGCGGCGGAAAAGCTGATGAGTGCCAGCCATTCATTATGATAGCTTGCGACATACCACAAGGTATGCCCGATCTTTGGTAAAGCACCCAGATAGTGGTGCGCTTTCATTAAGGACTGAAAACGCTCCTGCTCATTCGGCTGTACTGGCTGTACGAGGATCTCTTGAAGGTTCAAAGCGTGTATCCCAAACAGAAAATGTCAGGATGATTTATATCTGAAAAATGTAAGCTTGTCCAGGATTAGTTATATTTTGTTGATTTCTAATGCAAACTTATAAAGAACTGTTCCGCCATGATCAATGGCTACTTGCGCTTGAAA
>NQJG01000229.1 GCA_002256465.1 Methylococcaceae bacterium NSP1-1
AGACGTATCGCTCCGTCCCGTCCATCTCGACCGCCTAGCCGGAAAATGGCATCCTCACAATTTTTAGTGAGGATTGACAATCAAAATAAATACACAATGGCAGCGGCATGTGGAAGCTTGGCGCGAGAGTGGCTTGAGTCAGGCGGATTATTGTCACCAGCACGGGCTCAATCGCAAAACCTTTTCACTATGGACGCGGGGTGATCAAGGCGATCCCTCCATGGATAGGGACACCTCGCTTGAATTGATTTCCGTCCAAGTGACGCCATCGGTACCGGTAGCTACTGCCGAAGCCAGCGCAATATTGCTTAGGTTTCCGCACGGTGCACAGCTTGAATTGTCCACGGCAGTGCCGCCTCGTTGGTTGGCGGAGTTGCTGCGATGCCTGGTTTGATCAGTACACCTGGGCAAATCTGGTTAAGCTTAGCACCGGTTGACTTACGTAAGGGGATCGATGGTTTGTCGGCGCTGGTTCAGCAAAATGTAGGACAGCAACCCTGCGCTGGCTCGGCCTTCGTATTTCGCAACGCGTTAGGTAATCGTATCAAAGTTTTGCTATGGGATGGTAATGGCGTGTGGTTGTGTCAGCGCCGCTTGCATCAAGGGCATTTTAGTTGGCCTAAATCGGGGGAGCGCAGTTTTTCCATCACGCAAGCGGAGTGGGAGTGGCTGATTGCCGGGGTGGATTGGCGACGTTTATCGGCGCTGCCGCCTACTCATTTACAGGCCTGATTAAAGGCATTTTTAAAGACTGAAAAATCGCTGGAAACCCAGTATTTATGCTGGTTAGAGAGGCATTTTGTGGTAAAATAATGCCATGAAAATACTGGGGCAACTGGATGAATTGAACCTCGATGCGGCCGCCAAAACACAAGTGGCGGCACTGGTTCAAGCGCTGCTGGATCAGGCGAAAAAGGAGGCGGACAAGTACGAAACAGACATCCAAGCCAAAGACCTCAAAATCCAGGCCCTCATCCTGGAATTGGCGCATCTGCGGCGGCTTCGCTATGGCGTCAAGAACGAAGCCCTGTCCGCTTTACAACGGGATTTGTTCGAGGAAACTTGCAACGAAGACATCGCGGCGCTTGTGGCCGAAGTCGAACAGGCCGGTGCCACCGTTACCAAGCCCAAACGTCCCCGCGCCGGTCGTCAGCCCTTGCCACCCCATTTACCGCGTATTGAACACCGCCACGAGCCGGAGTCCTGTCAATGTGGTCAGTGCGGCAAGGACTTGGTCAAGATCGGCGAAGACATCACCGAACAACTCGATGTCGAGCCCGCCAAGTTCTTTGTCCACCGTCACATCCGTCCGCAATATGCATGCCGTAACTGTGAAACCATTACCGCCGCGCCGGTTCCTCCCGCGATTATCGACGGTGGCCTGGCGGCTGTCGGTTTGCTGGTTTGGGTACTGATCAGTAAATACCTGGATCATCTTCCGCTTTACCGACTGGAGCAGATCGCCGCCCGTGACCAGGTCATTCTGGCCCGTTCCACGCTGGCGGAATGGGTAGGTCGCACGGGGGTAGCCCTACAACCCTTGGTGGATCGGCTGATTGAGCTGCTGCTGAAACGCGGCACGCTCCATGCTGATGAGACGCCTGTGCCCCAACTCGATCCCGGCAGTGGAAAAACCAAAAAAGCTTATCTTTGGGCCTACCGCAGTAACGACCTGGAGGACGGACCGCGGATCATTGTCTTCGACTACCGCGGCGGACGCAGTGGCGAGTACGCGCGCCAGTTTTTGGGCAACTGGCAAGGACACTTAATGGTCGATGACTATGGCGGTTACAAGGCCTTGTTTACTGGGACACGCCAAGAACCCTGTATTGAGCTGGGCTGCTGGGCGCATGCACGCCGGAAGTTCTTCGACCTGCACCAGGCCAATGCCAGCCCCATGGCGTGGGAAGCCTTGACGCGCATCGGCCAGCTATACCATATCGAACAACAAGGCAAAGCGCTGAGCATCGATTCCCGCCAGCAGCTACGTGTGGAGCAAAGCCAACCCGCACTCAAGGCCTTGCATGAATGGCTCATCCAGACGCGTATCAAAACCGCCAATGGTGGAGGCTCCGCGAAAGCCCTGGATTATACCTTGAAACGTTGGCCATCCCTGATCCGCTATGCGGAAACCGGCCATTTGCCGATCGACAATAACCCGGTGGAAAACACTATCCGTCCTATTGCTCTGGGCAAAAAGAACTGGTTATTCGCCGGTTCCGAGCGGGCCGGTCAACGGGCCGCTGCCATTCAAACCCTGCTGGGCACCGCGAAACTCAACGGGATTGATCCGGCCGCATGGCTTCGAGATACCTTGGAAAAATTGCCCACCTGGCCTAACAGTCGTATCGACGAATTGCTGCCGTTTGCACTGCCGGCGAAGGACGTTAAACCATAGAGCGATAATGAGAGGTGACATGGTAGCGACAGCCCCTTACTTTTCAGCTTTTAAAAATGCCTTTAGTCAGACCTGTAAATGAGCAGGCGGCAGCGCCGATAAACGTCGCCAATCCACCCCG
>NQJG01000230.1 GCA_002256465.1 Methylococcaceae bacterium NSP1-1
ACCCAGTTACAGCGCTCGGTCGGTGAACATTTTGCTTCCGCTCAGGGTGGTATTTTTACTAGCCCTGAAGTTGCTGAAGCTATCACAGGGGAGGCGAGGCAGAAATCCGCACATTTTGATCATCTGAGTTTTGTTACTGCGAGTGCGCGTAATAGCGGTGGTGATGTGTTTGTCGATCAGAGTTAGCAAATTTTGTAGTAATTGTAATTAAATTGCCGGGCATGTTAACGTTAACCCGGTTTTCTTAAAAGGTCGTTTGATGGACTACACCACAAAAAAAGCAACAAAGATTAGCGATCGCGAAGACATTCAAGATTATCTCTCGGATGTTAGAAGCTTGCTGGCCCGGCACAAATTGGTGGAAAACTTGGTTCATCGACAAGACATGCCGCATCATGAGCTGGTAGAAACTTTGGTGCATAAGCAGAATATGGTGGAGTTGCAGAGGCTGCTGGACCAACTTGGGTTTAAACCAATAGCCCGTATTCTGGAAGCTTTGTCTTCCGATGATAGGCAAATTGTCTGGCAGCTTGTCCGGGATGAACGAAAAGAGGAAATCAGGCGAGAAGTATCCGTCTCAGTGCGGGCGGAACTGGTTATTGAGATCAAGCACCGGAACAGGAGCACGATGATTCGGGCATTTGATCTTCACGAAGGGCTCCTGCGGCAGATCCCTATAGAGACTAAGGAAGACTTGGTTCGAGCTAAGCCCATCTGGATTGATTTGGTTAAACCCGAAGATGAGCAACTCGCCTGGGCAAGAGAGATATTTGATGTAGATTTACCCAATCCAGAGGACTTGACCGACCTGGAGACCAGTGCCCGTTTCTATGTGGAAGAGAATGGGGAAGTGCGTTTACGAGCAAAGGCGGAGTCGGGGTACGTAACGGAGGCCAAGGATGTGTTGCTGGATCTTTACGCAGCCGAGGTTGAATATTCGGCCAATGCCCTTGAGGATGTATACTCCGAACTGGAAGAAGTGGGCAAACAAGTATTCAGATCCCACATGACTGACGATGAAGCGGCAAACATTCTCGCAGCCATTGCAGAAGAAGAGGATCTGAACGGCCGCATTCGCCGGAACGTGCTGGATACCCGGCGAGCCTTGTCTTTCTTGATGCGTGGCAAGTTTCTTTCGCAAGAGCAACATAATGATGTCCGCGAAATTTTGCGCGATATCGAATCACTGGATGGGCATACGGCGTTTCTTTTCAACAAAATCAACTTTCAGATGGATGCCATAGTCGGCTTCATTAACGTCAATCAAAACAAGGATATAAAACGATTGACAATTATCAGTGTCATTTTTATGCCACTCAATCTGTTAGCCGGTATTGGCGGTATGTCCGAATACTCTATGTTTACGCAAGGAATTCCATGGCCCATTGCTTACAGTGGCTTCACAATTGGTTTGATAACCATCGGTTTGATCACCTTTGCCGGTTTGCGGTTTTTCGAAAAGCGTAAGATAAAAAACAACCCTTTAGCAAGTCGCAGGTAATTATTCGGTTCCCCTCTTTGAAAAAGACAACTGCAGGAATGCAGGAGCTAGAGCAGCGCATGGAGCAGTTGCCGAGAGGTTAGAGGAGATTTTTGAAATAATCCCCCTAATGCTAGTTTTATGCGAGATAACAATGCCTCCCAGGTTTGTACTCCAGATATTAAGTTAGGCTAACCAATGTAAGGGGTTTGGGGATGAGTATTTACATCCTGATTGTTGCTAGTTCAGGACGGATGCTGGCGCAGGCGGCAAAAAACGCCGGATTGAAGCCTTTGGTTATTGACCTGTTTGCTGATCTTGATACGCAATGCTATGCGGAAGCTATTAAACAAATACCCTCGTTGGCTGAAATGCATTTGATACCTGCCTTAGACTATTTTATTGGGCACTATGCAATTGGACATGTAATTTATGGTAGTGGTTTTGAATATTATCCTGAAAGTCTCCATTATTTAGGTAGCCGTTTGCTTGTTTTGGGTAATCTGCCTGATACCTTTGTAAAGCTACACGATAAATCTTTATTTTTTTCTTTACTCGATAAGTTAAACATTCCATACCCTGAGGTTTGTTTTTACGCCCCGGATTGTGCTGATAATTGGCTGGTTAAGCCGATGCAAGGGCAGGGCGGCTTGGGGATAAAGCGATATTATCCGAATGACCGGGTCGAATCAGCGGTTTATTGGCAAAAATATCGAGCTGGTACACAACATTCTGTTCTTTTTTTAGCTGATGGACTGTATTTGCAAATCATTGGTTTTAATAGGCAATGGACGGCCAGTTTGGGCGAAACCCAGGAATTTATTTTTTCCGGGATTATCAACAGTTGTGATCTGTTGAGCGAGCAGAAAGAGCGGATAACAAATTGGCTAAAAAAAATTGTTCCTGTGTTTGCTCTGAAAGGTTTGAATTCGCTGGATTTTATACAAGAGGGTGATAAAAGTTTTGTATTGGAAATTAACCCGCGCCCTTCAGCCAGTATGCAATTGTATGATGCTGATTTACTTAATAGACACATAAAGGCATGTCAGGGCGAGTTGACTGATTACCGTCTTCATGATGGTTATACGGGCTATCTAATAGTTTATGCCGAGCAGGATGTATTGATTCCTGAAACTTTTAACTGGCCGGAAGGGTGTATGGATTTACCTGAATCGGGGGCATTAATTCGTACAGGACAACCGATTTGCAGTATTATTGCCCACCAAAAACGAGCACAGTCAGTCATGAATGAGCTGCTGATTAAACAACATAACTTAAAAAAGGTTTTTATACCCATGGAATATAAAGCTAGCGTTAATAAATTGACCCAGCCCCTAGTAAGGCAACTGATTGATAATGCGGATAAATTACGCATAAGCATACAAACCCTGGAAAATGGCTGCACTATCATTGATGCGGGAATTAAAGTGCCGGGCGGTTTGGAAGCGGGACGCATTATTGCTGAAATTTGTCTGGGTGGCATGGGTACAGTCACTATTAATCACAGTAACTATACTGATAACTGGCCCTTGTCGGTTAATGTTCATACCGGAAATCCGGTATTGGGTTGTCTGGGAAGTCAATATGCGGGCTGGAGTTTATCGCATGAGAAATATTATGCGTTGGGATCAGGCCCTGCACGAGCTATGGCAACCAAGCTAAAAGACGGCAAGCAAGAGCCTGTCGAAGAGTTATATAAAGAATTAGGCTATCAGGATGTTTCTGATGCAACCGTGTTAGTGATTGAGAATGATGCTATTCCACCGCTTGCTATCGTTGAAAAAGTGGCGGCAGCTTGTAAGGTTGATCCTTCTCAATTGACTATTATTGTTACACCGACCAGCAGTCTGGCGGGTGGTGTACAGGTCGTGGCGCGAGTGTTGGAAGTCGCCATGCACAAGGCACATGCCTTGCATTTTCCTTTGGAAAACATTGTTGACGGTAGCGGTAGTGCGCCGATTTGCCCGCCGCATCCGAACTTTGTTAAAGCCATGGGGCGCACTAATGATGCTATTTTATTTGCAGGTCAAGTGCATTTGTTTGTCAAAGGCAGCGATGAAGCGGCAGAAAAACTGACCAGGGAATTGCCCAGTTCAACCTCTAAAGATTACGGCAAACCGTTTGCGGAAATCTTTAAACAATATGAATACGACTTTTTTAAAATTGATGCCATGCTGTTTAGCCCTGCCAGCGTGATTGTGACAGCGGTTGATTCAGGTAAAAGTTTCCGTGCCGGACAACTGGATAATGCCCTGTTAGACCAGTCATTCGGGGCATAAGTACAGGCGTGGGTCGTATCGCCATTTTTACCGATGATCCGGGTTGGCATGGCAAACAATTACGCCTTGCTTTTGCCAATCTGGGTTACAGCAGTGACTACGTTTCATTAACAAATTGTTGTTTTAATATTGAATCCGGTCAAAACCCGATCGTTATTCCCGGTTTTGAACACGCTCTGCCAGACGCCGCTTTTGTGCGCGGTGTCCCCGGCGGTTCGCTGGAAG
>NQJG01000231.1 GCA_002256465.1 Methylococcaceae bacterium NSP1-1
GCGTCTGTGGGATACTTACCATGGAGAACCAGTACAATCTAAGTGTTAAAAATCCTTCGCATTCTTTGGACAAAAATGCTTGGTTTTAAATAAGAAAAGTCACGATTTTTATAACAGAAGCGGTTTTGTCTTTATTGACAATAGGCTGGTGAGCTGATATTTTGCCGGATTGGCACTCGTCTTGATGGAGTGCTAATTTTGGTTTATAGAGGTATATGTGAGTAATAGTACTCGGGATTTAAGTGAACGGTCGTTACAGTTATTAAAAACGCTGGTTGAACGCTATATCAGCGATGGCCAGCCGGTGGGCTCTCGGGTGTTATCAAAAGACTCGGAGTTAAACTTGAGTCCGGCAACTATTCGAAATGTGATGGCGGATCTGGAGGATTTGGGGCTGGTGCATTCTCCGCATACATCAGCGGGGCGCGTACCCACAGTCAGCGGCTATCGCTTGTTTGTTGACAGCTTATTAACAGTCAAGCCGTTGGATGCAAAAGATATAACGCGACTGCATAAGGGGTTGTCGGAACGAGATGATACCAGTAATGTGATCGGTGTTGCGTCAAGGTTGCTTGCAGAATTGACCAGGATGGCCGGGGTAGTGACTTTACCCAGAAGAGAATTGGTCTGTTTGCGACATATTGAATTTTTGCCTTTATCACATAAACGCGTGCTGGTTATTTTTGTCACCGATGAACAGGAAGTTCATAACAAAGTTATTCATACCGGCAAGGACTTTAGCGCATCTGAATTACAACAGGCCGGCGCGTATCTCAATTCAATTTATTGTGGACGCAGTCTGGTTGCAGTTCGTGAAGCTGTTTTGAAAGAATTGCAAGACGATCAGGAACGCATGAATCAGGCTATGCTGGATGCGATAAAAATGGCGCAATTGACTTTTGAATCAGGCGATGAAAAAGACGATTATGTGCTGACCGGTGAAACCAATTTAATGGGGTTTTCCGAGTTGTCAGACAGGGATCATTTGAAAAAACTGTTTGATGCCTTTAGTCACAAGCAGGATGTTATTCATCTGCTGGATCAATCGATGAAGGCAGAGGGGGTACAGATTTTTATAGGCGAAGAATCCGGTTACCAGGCATTTGACCATTGTAGCCTGGTCACGTCCTCCTATTCTGTCAATGATGAAGTGGTCGGTGTACTCGGTGTTATCGGGCCGACACGTATGGCTTATGAGAAGATCATTCCGTTAGGCACGTTACCACGACTATTTTAAGGAACTATAGAAATGAGTAAAGATCAGGAAGCACCTGAATCGCAGGTTGAAGTTGAAGCTGAAGTTGTAAATGAAATCGTCAATGAAGAGCCTCAACACACCGAATTAGTTGAGCATGAGTACACGATTGAAGAGCTGAAAACAGAACTGGAGGAAACCCAGAAAAAAGCAAACGAAAACTGGGATAAAGCGGTTCGCACCCAGGCGGAAATGGAAAACCTGAAAAGAAGAACACAAAAAGATCTTGAGGATGCCCGCAAGTATGCCTTGACCAATTTTGCCAAAGATTTATTGCCGGTATTAGATAGTATGATTCTAGGTTTACAAGCGGCAACCGGCGATAGCGAGGACGTTAAAAAGTTTCGGGAAGGTAGCGAATTAACCATCAAACAGTTCGAAGCATTGTTTGCAAAATTTAATATCGATACTATCGACCCCATGGGGCAACCTTTTAATCCTGAGCAACATCAAGCGATGGTCATGCAAGTAGTTGAAGGCGCAGAACCGAATACCGTAGTTAACGTGTTTCAAAAAGGTTATATGCTGAATGGACGTTTGCTGCGACCTGCTATGGTTGTAGTTGCAAAAGCGGCAGAAAAAACCTCAGAAGATAATACGCAGGCTTGAACACAATAAAATAGCCCCCATATCAACATTAACTTTTACATTTTTTAACAAATTCAAGTCTGGAGCATTCAATGGCTAAAATAATTGGGATAGATTTAGGAACAACCAACTCGTGTGTTGCTGTATTGGAAAACGGCGTAGCGAAGGTGATTGAAAACAGTGAAGGAGCGCGTACTACACCTTCAATTATCGCTTTCAGCAGTGATGATGAAGTATTAGTGGGGCAGTCTGCAAAGCGTCAGGCAGTTACCAATCCAAAAAACACACTGTTTGCAATTAAGCGTTTGATCGGTCGTCGTTTTAAAGACGATGTTGTGCAAAAAGACATCAAAATGGTGCCTTATAAAATCATCGAAGCAGAAAACGGCGATGCATGGGTTGAAGTGCATGGCAGAAAAATGGCCGCACCGGAAATTTCTGCACGCGTTTTAATGAAACTGAAAAAAGATGCGGAAGCGTATTTGGGTGAGACAGTAACCGAAGCGGTTATCACTGTCCCCGCTTATTTTAACGACTCTCAGCGTCAAGCGACTAAAGATGCAGGCCGTATTGCCGGATTGGAAGTTAAACGTATTATTAACGAGCCGACTGCATCTGCGCTGGCGTTTGGCATGGACAAGCCTAAAGGCGATACCAAAATCGCCGTTTATGACTTGGGCGGCGGTACTTTTGATATTTCCATCATTGAAATTGCCGAAATCGATGGCGAACACCAGTTTGAAGTACTATCAACCAACGGTGACACTTTCCTGGGTGGTGAAGACTTTGACTCAAGAATTATTGAGTTCCTTGCCAGTGAATTTAAAAAAGAAAGCGGCGTCGATGTACATAATGATCCATTGGCACTGCAACGTTTGAAAGAAGCGGCGGAAAAAGCCAAGATTGAATTGTCTTCAAGCCAGCAAACTGATGTTAATTTGCCTTACATCACTGCGGATGCCTCGGGTCCCAAGCATTTAAACGTTAAATTGACCCGCGCTAAACTGGAATCCCTGGTTGAAGAACTGATCTTGCGTACTAAAGGTCCTTGCGAAGTAGCGCTTAAAGATGCTGGTTTATCAGCGTCTGAAATCAACGATGTGATTTTGGTAGGCGGTCAAACACGTATGCCAAAAGTGCAGGAGATGGTAAAGAGCATTTTCGGCAAAGAACCCCGTAAAGACGTTAACCCGGATGAAGCGGTTGCTTTAGGCGCGGCGATCCAGGCGGGTGTTTTGGCTGGTGATGTTAAAGACGTATTATTGCTGGATGTTATCCCCTTGTCTCTGGGTATAGAAACAATGGGCGGTATTATGACCAAGTTGATTGAAAAAAATACCACCATTCCAACCAATGCGGCTCAAGTATTTTCTACCGCCGAGGACAATCAAACCGCTGTTACCATTCATGTATTGCAAGGCGAGCGTGAAAGAGCCGCGGCTAATAAATCGCTGGGGCGTTTTGATTTAGCGGATATTCCACCTGCATCACGAGGTGTTCCTCAAATTGAAGTGTCTTTTGATATTGATGCCAACGGTATTTTGAACGTATCGGCTAAAGACAAGGCAACCGGTAAAAAACAATCGATTGTTATTAAAGCTTCCAGTGGCTTGTCCGATGATGAAGTGGAACGCATGATTAAAGATGCTGAAGCGCATGCCGATGAAGACCGTAAATTGACTGAATTAGTCCATGCTCGCAACCATGCGGATGGAATGATTCACGCCACCGAAAAATCTCTCAAAGAATTGGGTGACCAAGTCGGCGCGGA
>NQJG01000041.1 GCA_002256465.1 Methylococcaceae bacterium NSP1-1
GCGCTGGTTAAGTGACTCATCCGCGTGGGCACGAAAAGCATGTGCCTACCCTTTCATCATTGATAAAGTTCAGGATGGCAAAAATAACCATCTTGTATTTATCTCCGAACGCTCCGGCCATTTCTCCTAATTCCCGACACACCCAGTCTGGGCATGTTGATTAATGTAAGCAATAGGATCAGCTGTAACGTTAGCCGCGTTAACAAGAGCATCTGCGGCAAGCACTGAATTATCGTCATTAGTCACGCCACAAAAAATTGCCTGAGATGCCTGGTATGCGGGGTCTGCGTTCAGACCGGCAATGGTTGATGTGTCTGTTCCAGGCGAAAGATTCGACTCGGCGCCGAGGGTATTAGCAAAGTATAAGCCTACATCGGCTCTATTAGTCAAATAATCCTGGCGTATAACAGCAGCAGCATATTCGGATTGGGTTAATTGACCGGCTGCCAGCATCGCATTGAGATCACCGTACAGCGCAGCCTGGACAAAGGCAGCAAGAAAATCAGATCGGCTCATACCGTTATCAAGCAAGTTATTCCAGTACAATATACCTGCATCATCACCCGAACTGTCCAGTGCATTCACATAGATAGCTTGAACAAATTCCATATTACCTAATGAGCCATAGATTTGAGTAAAAGAAGGATGGCTGGCAAAACCCGCCGCCAATTGTTGAATTGCGTTTGCTGAATTTGTAGCATATTGAGCTACCCAATATGAGAGCCCCGCCTTGTCAGGGGCCCGATTGAATGTGGCTGAATATAGAGCCGAGATAATTTGCGCGGATTGAGGATTGATATCCGCGAAAGGCAACGTATCGGGTGTGATCACAACGTCCGTAGTAAAAACTAGATTGGGTTCCAACAACCCCGACTCCTCGTAAGTGAGCTCCACCATAAAAGCCGTCCAGCCTTGTGGCGGCGGCGGAACATAACCCCGGTAGATCCCCGGTCCGATGGGTGCCAGGTCGTTGGCTGTCCAGACCGGGCCGATGGATTCCAACCGAAAATCGCGCGCGTTGGGATTTGTCGCCTGCCAGAGGCGTACTCGGTCTGGAAAACGGTCTACAGTTACAACCCGAATGGCACCATCGGGTTCGATTGTCCAGTTATATTGTGGAGGAGTCTCCCCGTCATTAATTTGGTCAATCCAGGAGGCGAGACTCTTTGCTACGTCCAAACTTTGCTTGTGGTCGGAATTGGGCAAGTAGCGCAGCCACTTGGTTTCCGGCAGTTCCTTAAAATAGAATTGTGATGAATCAGGTAAAAAAAACTGATCGCCAGTCGAGTTCAGAATAATTTTAGGCATCGTAAATCGCTCTCGATACGCATAAGGGTCGACGATGCTAAGCAGTGCTTGTCCTTCTGGCGTGGCCATGCGGTTTGGTAGGTCAAACGCAACGTAGTCGGCTATAGCGGGAGCATAAAAACCGTAGGCCTCGAAGTGTCTGCGGAATTGCTCCCCCATGTTGAGGAGATCAATAGATGCCGGGGCTATAGCTTTGATGCGTGGGTCGACTGCCGCAGTTAACCATGTCGTCCAGCCCCGCTTCGATCCCCCCACGACAATGAAATCATTTATCGTAATTTTTCCTGCGAGAAATGTTTGAATAGTATCCATGGCCCGGACAACTGACTTGGTCATGGGCAAGAGAGCAGGCCATTCTTCATCGCCGGTTTTCAGAAATTTATCGAAACTGTACGCGATGATTGCATCCCCACTTCTGGCAACATTGTCCTCATCTGCAAAATACAAAGGCTGATTGGGAATTTGGTTCACCTTAACGACCACGGAGCCCAACGCTTGAGCAATGATGGCCACTTGATCATCGGTCTTAGTAGGAAAATTTCCGTTCGAGCCCCCATTTACCAAAAGGATGGCCGTACCTGGACTGCTCGAATGGCGGATTTTGGGAACAGTAATCTCGATGACATGCGTCCAGAGATTACTCGTCCAGAAATTACGTTGACAGTCCACCTCGTCGCATGATCGCCAACTCTGAGACGTCATATAAAGAAAATATGTGTTGTAGAGAAGATCTCGATCGGTGCTGTAAGAGAAATACGAATAACTGTTGTCCGGTTTCGCAATATACCGGTCAAGCGCCGTCTGTTCGGCGAATACATTGTAGTTGAAGGATACTAAAGAAAATAACAAAGCGAACAGAAAACATTTCATGATGTTTTTACCGATATTTGCTAACGATTAATTTAATGGACTTTTAAACCCTTCTTTAATTCAATAAATTATGTAACTAATTAGCGAAATTTTTCTTACAATTAACTGTTTATACAGGCTTGTGGCGTTTAGAAAGCTCAAGCCGGCAATCGATATTCGTAGGGGTTGTTATTAATATAACAATTTTTGGTGTTGGTGGGCTTAAAATTGCGGCAGTTGTCAGTTGAGCGCGAAGGGGACTAACGGGAATTATCTGTTGAAAGGTTGGGTGTAAAACAAACTGTAGCCTACAGATAAGGAGGCTACAGTTTAATTATGCAATTAGATGATGGTTACTTCTTCTGCTTGCGGGCCTTTTTGGCCTTGTGTAACAGTAAACTGTACTTTTTGGCCTTCATCAAGAGATTTAAAGCCGGAGCTGTTGATGTTACGAAAGTGAACAAAAACGTCAGGGCCGCTTTCTTGTTGAATAAAGCCAAAACCTTTTTCTGCGTTAAACCATTTAACTGTACCAGTAGTCATTGTGTAGTCCTATGTAAAATATGTAATCGAAGCCTCAAGAGGCTGGTGGCGCTGGGAAATTTAAGAATTACTTATGATAAACAGGACGAGCAATACAGGTAAAACTTCGTAAAGATAAGCATAACGGTAAAACAATTTTCAAGCTAAGTTAATTGTATAGCGATGGTTTGGTGATGTCAATTTTTTTTATAATGCCTAATATTCAAGCAATCAAGCTCTAATGTTGTAATCACCCAGTTGACACTACTATTGGAACAATACAGCTAGACTAATAACAACTGAACTAATAATCATAGCCCATACTGTTGTCCGGTGATTATTATCCATTTGCTGGCGTAGCATAGCCAGTTCTCTTTGCTGTGCTTCAGCCTGTTGCTGTGCATGGGCTGCATTGTCTAGGGCCTTGTAAATCAAAGAAGGAATTTCCGGAAATTGTTCGGCAAATTCGGGGAACTGTTTGATTAATTTGTTGATTTTGGCTTTAGGGCCTAAACGGTCATGGAACCATTTTTCAAGAAAAGGTTTGGCGGTTTGCCATAAGTCCAGCTCAGGATAAAGTTGTCGGCCTAAGCCCTCAATGTTGAGCAGAGTTTTCTGCAGCAATACCAGTTGGGGTTGCACGTGCATATCAAAACGTCGAGCCGTCTGGAATAGGCGTAATAATAATTGACCAAAGGAAATGTCTTTCAGCGGTTTTTCAAAGATCGGTTCGCAAACGCTGCGAATGGCGGATTCAAATTCCTCTATGCGGGTTGAACTTGGCACCCAGCCGGATTCAACGTGCATTTGCGCAACTTTTCGATAATCACGGTTAAAAAAAGCCAGAAAATTCTCGGCAAGATAGCGTTGATCAGATAACGATAAAGATCCGACAATACCAAAATCAACAGCTATATATTTATCCGGTAGATCGACAAAAATATTGCCGGGGTGCATGTCGGCATGAAAGAAGTTATCCCTGAATACCTGAGTAAAAAATATTTCTACACCACGTTCGGCCAGTACTTTAAAATTCGCTCCGCCCACTTTAAGCTGCTCAATTTCACCAACGGGTATGCCATGAATTCTTTCCATGACCATGACTTTTTGGCGCGTCAGTGGCCAGTGGATTTCGGGTATGTAAATCAGTTCCGAGTTTTCAAAATTGCGGCGCAATTTGGCGGCATTTGCCGCTTCCCTGACCAGATCAAGTTCATCCAGTGTGGTTCTTTCAAATTCGGCAACTACATCGATAGCTCGCAACCTTCTTGCATCAGACCAGAATCTTTCAGCAAAACGCGCCAATTCATAAAGCAAGCCAATGTCGGAACGAATCCGTTCTTCAATGTCAGGTCGTAATACCTTAACGATTACGCTCTCGCCGGTATGTAATATCGCAGTATGAACCTGGGCAACTGAAGCCGATGCCAAAGGCGCGGGATCAAACTCGGCAAAAGCCTCGGCAATAGACATGCCCAGTTCTTTTTCAATAATACTACATGCAATTTCATTGGCAAAAGGCGGGACCCGGTCTTGCAGTTTTACCAGTTCATCTGAAACGTCATCAGGCAGAAGATCTTTGCGGGTAGATAAGGCTTGGCCGAATTTGACATAGATAGGCCCTAAATCTTCCAAAGCGCGCCTGATTCTGACGCCACGGGGATCAGTGTTGGGTTTAAGCCAATAGCTGGGGGTGAAAAAAGCTAAATAACGAACAGGGCGAAATAAATGGGTTTTTAAAACGATTTCATCCAGGCCGTGAAGGACCAGAACCCAATTTATATGGATCAGGCGTAATATTAATTTAGGTCGGATCACGAGTTACCTTTATTTTCCAGTCTTTCAATTCTGCTTTGCAAGCGGTCAAAATCGGTACGTAATTCATCAATCTGGCGATAAAAAATATCTACTTCAGGCCCGGCCGGTAAATCGCGGGTTTCTTCCTGCAGAAATTCCGAGGCATTAAGTCTGAATGTTTCAATCGACTCTTTGCTCCAGTTTTGCCCGGCTCGGAAAAACTGGCTGATGTTATGCGCTATAGTGTCGCCAGTGAAACGAGCCAGTTGCTGTTCCAGGTTAATATCAAGCTTAGCGAACAGTTCCTGGAATTTTCGGCCTGTGTTCATATCCCCCTCAATTTTGACTTCGCCGGAGAAAATAGAACGCATGGGTTTGGAGCTGAGTCCCATCAAGCCCAGAGCAAAAACCGAACCTGATAATTGAGTATGAGGTTGATCCGGGCTGTAATCGAGTAGCTGGATGGAGTTATTAGTAGGGCATAGATAAATGGTTTCATTAAACGTCGATATATTCACGGCAATGATTTTGCCGGCCAAAGGCGCTAAAAAGCTACTACTGTTCCGGTCCAAAGCAAGAAATTTGTTGAGTGCGGTCTCCAATGCACTCATCAGCAAAGGTTTAATGACCATGCTAGATTTTATAACCTCTGTGAACGGCAACAATTCCTTGCGTCATATTGAAGTATTCGCAGCGTTCCAGGCCTGCGGTCTCCATCATTTTTTTCAGTTCATCCTGTTTGGGGTGCATACGAATGGATTCAGCCAGATAGCGATAACTGTCTTCATCCTTGGCAACAATCTTGCCGATTTTAGGCAGCAGCTTAAAAGAATAAAAATCGTAAACCTTTTCAGTGATTTTATCGGTAGGATGGGAGAACTCCAGCACGATAACGCGGCCGCCGGGTTTCAGAACCCGGTACATGGAACGCAACGCGGCATCTTTATCGGTGACGTTGCGCAAGCCGAAGCCTATACAGACACAATCAAAGGTATTGTCTTCAAAGGGCAAGCATTCGGCATTGACCTGTGCATAGCGGATATTACCGGCCAGACCTTTGTCTATCAGCCGGTTCCGGCCTGTGCGCAGCATCTCGGAATTAATATCGGCCAGGACAACCTGGCCTTCTTTGCCGACGCGTTGTTCGAATAGGGCTGTTAAATCGCCGGTGCCGCCAGCCAGGTCAAGCACTTGCTCGCCTTTGCGGACATTGCTTAATTGCACGGCTACGCGCTTCCAGATGCGATGGATACCCAGTGACATCAGGTCATTCATGATGTCGTATTGTCCCGCAACCGAATCAAATACGCCGCGTACCAGATTGACCTTGTCTTCGGTGGCAACGCGTTTGAAACCGAAATGGGTGGTGTTTTCGTTTGTCATTTTCATGCCTAATTTTTTAGTGATTCTTTGCGCTTATATCCAGCGGCTTCCAGCTTATTGAGGTAATCAGCCCATAACACCGGGTATTCAGAGCCTAACTTGTAGAGCAAGTCCCAGGTGTAAATGCCGCTGTTATGACCGTCACTAAATACCGGAGCGATAGCATAATTTCCTATCGGTTTAATCTCTGTAATGGTTACATCTTCTTTACCTACCTGAAGAACTTCCTGTCCAGGACCATGGCCTAACGCTTCCGCGGAAGGTGTGTAGACACGCAGATATTCACACGGCAATTTAAAGACACTGCCGTCATCAAAACTGATTTCAAGAATATTGGAAACCTGATGCAGTTTGATTTCAGTGGGCCAGGTGTTGCAGGGATTTACAGTTAAGCGCATAGGATTTATAAAATATAACGACTCAAATCCTCGTCTTCAGCAAACTCGGTCAAGTGTTGATCAACATAGGCGGCATCAATAACGATGGTTTTTTCAACAAGGTCAGGGGCATTGTAGGAAATTTCTTCCAGTAACCGCTCCAGCATCGTGTGTAATCGCCTGGCACCGATGTTTTCGGTGGCTTCATTTACTTGCCAGCCCAGTTCCGCAATGCGCTGAATACCATCGGCAGCAAATGTCAATGACACGCCTTCGGTGGCCAGTAAAGCTTGATATTGTTCGGTTAATGACGCATTTGGCTCGGTCAGAATGCGGACAAAATCATCCGCTGACAACGCGCTTAGCTCAACGCGGATAGGAAAACGGCCTTGCAGTTCGGGAATCAGGTCCGAGGGTTTGGCAACATGGAACGCCCCCGAAGCGATAAATAGAATTGGTCGGTTTTGATTGCACCGTATTTTGTACTGACAGTGCTGCCTTCAACCAAAGGTAACAAATCACGTTGCACGCCTTCTCGGGAGACTTCGCCGCCACCGCCGCCTAATTCTGAGCGCTTGCAGATTTTGTCTATTTCATCCAGAAACACAATACCGTTCTGTTCTACAGATTCTAAAGCGCGAGATCGGATGTCATCCTCGTTAACGAGCTTGGCGGCTTCTTCTTCCTGCAAAGATTGCAAGGCTTTTTTAATGGACATTTTGCGTGAGCGGGTTTTGCCAGAGCCCAGGTTTTGGAACATGCCCTGCAATTGACTGGTCATTTCCTCCATGCCGGGAGGCGCCATGATTTCTACGCCCATAGGAGCAACATGCACATCAATTTCTATTTCTTTAGTATCCAGATCGCCTTCACGCAATTTCTTGCGCATTTTTTGACGGGTGGATTCTTCAGTATCAGACAACATGCCGGCATCTGCTCTGGGCAGTAGAATATCCAATACTTTATCTTCGGCAGCATCGTAGGCTTTGGTTTGAACCTTTTCCATTTCCGCCATGCGTGTCATCTTGACTGCTGTATCGGCCAGGTCGCGAACGATGGATTCAACATCCCTGCCGACATAGCCGACTTCGGTAAACTTGGTGGCTTCTATCTTGATAAACGGTGCGTTTGCCAAACGAGCCAGACGACGGGCGATTTCCGTTTTACCAACACCCGTGGGTCCAATCATCAAGATATTTTTAGGCGTAATTTCATCGCGCAAAGCAGAATCAACCTGCTGACGCCGCCAACGGTTTCTTAGTGCGATAGCGACAGAGCGTTTGGCACTGGCCTGACCAACAATGTGTTTATCCAGTTCACTTACAATTTCTTTAGGGGTCATCTGTGTCATGCGTTTACTCGTTGGGCTCTGCGTCAAGTTCTTCAATGCGCAAATTGTGGTTGGTATAAATACAAATATCAGCGGCTATATTTAAAGACCTTTCGACAATTTCGCGGGCACTCAGATTGGTGTTTTCCAGTAAA
>NQJG01000232.1 GCA_002256465.1 Methylococcaceae bacterium NSP1-1
GTGATAGTCACGCACAATATGCAGCAGGCCGCACGGGTATCCGATTATACGGCCTTTATGTATATGGGCGAATTGATTGAAATCGGCACAACCAGCGAGTTATTTACCAATCCCGTAAAAAAACAAACAGAAGATTATATTACCGGCCGGTACGGATAATCAGGAGCAAACAATGGACAACAGTAAAATAGGGCATCACATATCCGAGCAGTTCAATAAAGAACTGGAGGATATACGCAATAAAGTGTTAATCATGGGCGGTTTGGTTGAGCGGCAAATAGAACTGGCCGTAGAGGCTTACACTACCGGTAATATGGAGCTGGCCGAGCAGGTTATCAAGCAGGATAATCAGGTCGACGCCCTGGAAGTAGCTATCGATCTGGAATGCTCCCAAATTATGGCTCTCAGGCAACCTACGGCATTTGATTTAAGGCTGTTGATTACAGTGATTAAAGTCATTCATGAGATTGAAAGAGTCGGCGACAAGGCTGAACGTATCGCTGAAATGGCAATACAGCTAGCGGGTGTCGAAAGCAAATTTCCTCATCATGAATTGGAACATATGGCTGAACTGGTCAAGAGCATGCTGCATGATGCACTGGACTCTTTTGCACGAATGTCCGTAGAGGACGTGCCTGCAATTACCGCACTGGATGATAATGTCGATCGTGAATATGATAATATTCTCAGGCAGTTGATTACCCGAATGATGGAAGACCCGCGAAATATTACCAGAACTTTAGACGTGCTCTGGACTGTTCGTGCACTTGAAAGAATTGGCGATCATGCCTGTTATATCTGCGAACATCTGGTGTATATGATTAAAGGCGAAGATGTACGCCATTTGAGCCATGAAGAATTGGAAAAGAGAGTCAACGTTGCAAGGTAATATTGTGTTAGTAGACGGATGAATAAGCTGTTAAAATCCCCAGGGTTTTGGTAAACAATTCTTGATTTTTGAAATTACGTGGGATAGACATGAAAAATATGCAAAAAAATCGTTTGGGATGGGTGCTGTCGACGGCTGCATTGCTATTAACCATTACAACCGCACAAGCCGAAGCTCCGGCGGCAGTAGAAAAACCGGTTTTTGGCGAGTATAAGGATTGGCGGGTATTAGGGGTTTCTCACCGGCTGGACAAAAAGTTTGTGCGGGCCATCCTCGGCAACGATGTGGCTATTGATGCCTCACGATCAGGTAAAATGACACCTTGGCCGGACGGCACAATCATTGCCAAGCTGTCATGGAAAGAGCAAATCCACCCCAATTGGCCGCAGGCTATAGTTCCCGGTGAGTTTGTAGGGGCCGAAGCGATGATCAAGGACAGCAAGAAGTTTCCTGAAACCGGTGGCTGGGGGTTTGGCCATTGGGAAGGTAAGACAATGGTAATGTACGATAAGGAAAAATCGGCGACCTGTTTTGCCTGCCATACACCGATGAAAGATCACGATTACGTTTATACCGCCCCTGTATTGCAATAAGCCCATCCTGTTTATATAAGTCTAAACGAAAAGCGGCTCATTTTTGGCGTAATTATGGCTCTCGTTATAAAGTGCAGCAATCAAATTAGCCTGATACACCATGCCCACTAACCTATTTTCGTTATTTACAATCGGAATTTGCCGGTAACCTTGATCTGACATCAGTGGAATAAGATCAGCGATATGGGTGATTTCCGGTAGTACACTAACAGAAGTTGTCATAATGTGGCCGACTGATTCCGGTTTATTAGTGGTTACATCAGGTGTGCGGCGTATAAAAGCCCGAAATTTTTCCTGAAACGTTTCATTAACCCCCACGTTAATGAATTTAAAAAAGTCATTCCAGGTAATAATGCCAATAACACGCCCTACCCTGTCAATAACCGGCATGGCTTTGAGCTTTTCGCCCTGCATGATTTTCCAGGCCTCTTCAACATCTGTTCCGTATTCAACTGTCAGTATGTTCTTAACCATAATATCCGCACAAGTGATATTGCCTCTGTAGCGTTTAAAACTTTGTTTCTGAGCATCGGTAAGCAATTTGCTCAAATCTCCTGTCGAGATATCCATAAACATATCCATGTTTTCCAGTGCTTGTTCCAGATCCTGTTCTGAAATGCCGGTGCGCTGTGAAGGTTGAATCATGACGCCCTGTTTATGTTTTTTATTGTCAGCTTTATGAGGAACTATGGGATATTCATACCGCAATACCCAGCGATTAATGACAATCGCCATAACCAGCATGATCGCTACATTAATGCCTACCGGCATCAGAACAAAACAGTAGTTCATAAAATTAAAGGGACCTCCTGCAAGAATGGGTGTCAATGCAGTCGCCGCAGCCGGAGGATGCAGGCAACGCAGTAACAGCATGGCAAAAACACTTGCTCCTGAAGCGCAGGCTGATGCAAAAATCGTATCAGCAAGATCGCCCTTATATCTTACAGGGACTATTCCCAGTTCATTATAAGGTGAGGTTCCGGGTTTTACCCAAATAATGTTTGAATGAAATG
>NQJG01000233.1 GCA_002256465.1 Methylococcaceae bacterium NSP1-1
GCAAAATATCCATAGGCATGACGGTTTCATAAACGCCAACAGGAACAATCGCCCTGTTACTGCCGTTTTTATCCGTTGTTAATGGAAATAGACGATTATCTTTACGATCCACACTGGATGTATAAACATTGAGTGCTGAATATTTGTCTTTGCCCGGCACAATCCATCCAAACAATTCCCTGGCACGACCTTCTTGCAGCGCGGAAACCTGGTTGCTGTAGCAGCCTAGATAGGCAGCCCAATCAGTAGCAGTATGCCCGTACAATACAGAACCTGAAATCACCCGGCTTTCAACGTCGTCCAGTAATTCACCAGCAACCAGATCATTGGTATTAGCACCCACGCGAGTGCGGATTAATCTTGGATTTTTTACGGTAGGACCCGCTAATGAAACCACTCTTTCGACATTCAAATGGCCAGTAGTAAACAATGCACCAATTGCTATGACTGCCTGATAATCCAGGTGCCAAACCAATTTATTGATATTAACCGGATCAATAAAATGAATATGAGTACTCGGTAAGCCGGCAGGATGCGGACCTGAAAACTCAGCGACTGTCGTTACATTACTAACGGCAATATCGGCGCCTGTCGCTTTGCAAACGTAAGTTTTACCTTCGGTCAGCTTGGCAATAACCGCCAAACCATTATTAAAATCGTTAGAACGCGTTCTTATAACCACGGCAGGATCTGCCGCTAAAGGCCGGGTATCGATAGCTGTAACAAAGATGGAACTTGGTTTACTATCTACAGCAGGCGTTTTGCCATAAGGACGTGTACGTATCGTGGTCCACAAACCCGATGCCAACAGATTTTCTTTAACCTGTTCCGCTGCTAGATTGTTAAGTTCGGCCTCATTGTATTTGTGGAACGATACCTGTGCCGAACCTTTGAGTTCAATAATAACCGATTGTAATGCCCGTTTAGCACCACGATTTATTGATTTAACGACACCCGCTCCAGGTGAGGTAAAATTGACGCCAGGATTTTTCTTGTCAGTAAAGAGTGTCTGGCCCAGTTTGACCGTATCCCCCTCACCAACCATCATGGTAGGCTTCATGCCTACATAATCCATTCCCAGAATCGCAACGGACTTAACCTTATTGCCATCCTCAATTATTTGTTTAGGACCTCCCGTTATGGGTAGGTCTAAACCGTTTTTAATAGTAAATCGCATAGTTAATAAGCCTACTCTCCAAACAAGTTGCGGCGAAACCATCCCCTCATATCAAACACACGAAAACAAGAGGCGCATTAAGACGTAAAACATTGGCATTACACCACAAAAATGATGTTTTCTCAATGCTGTATTTAGTATTGCTTAATGCTGTAAAATACCGATTGCCAATGATAAACACTTTATCAATTCCCATGCCGCCTCCTGCATGTTTATGCCAAAAGAAACAACACCATCTTCATGCCCCAGCATTGTAAATAGTGAAGTCCGTTGTAAGTCGCCGGATTGAAACAACTGCTCAACAGCTATTGCCATTTCAACCGTGCCATAGGGAATGTCAGCGGAAATGTGGGGTAAATTAAGCGCAGCAGTATTGTTCCAGATTTCAGGACTGTGCACATGAATGACGGCTTGTATGTTGCCGTCCTGAGCATAAATACTTGCGTGCGTCAAGGATTCGGAAGAGGGTTTGTATAGCCCGCACGATTGAATCTGATTTTTTCGGGGATCCGCTTTAACGACAAGGCAATAATGTTCAGGACTTAAATGTTCAATATGCCCGGTTTGACTGCTACTTATAATAAATTGACTGCTTTGGGAATCAAGCCGTTGACTAATATTACCAAAACCAAGATTGTCATATCTTTCAGGATCTTGTCCAATAAGTCCAAGACGGAAAATAATAGTACGCCAAGCGTTAATTTCACTTAATGAAATCTTCTCAACAATCGGTTTTTCCGTATGCTCTAACTGATACTTTATGACACCTTCTTGCTCTTTCATCTTGATGTGACTTAATTATGAGTTTTTTAATCCAAGCCAGTCACAGAGCAGGATGCTTTCGTTCACATAGGAACTGAACCACTGTGCTATTTCTTCGCTAGACTTATTCTGAAACAGAGTTTCAAGGTTTTGTTCTTTGCCCACAAAACCCAACAATGTTAATTCGGGCAATAACTCCGGCAGTCTTTTTGTGACATATTTTTTTATTTCGATTAAATCTGAAAGCGGAATTTTATTATAGATAATGCCTATGTTGTTCAGACCTTTGTTTTGCATAAAGGATACGCATAGAACCGTATTGTCTATAGCCGCACCGATACCGGGCTTGCCGACAAAAATAACATTGCAAGATAATGATAATGCCACATCTACGTTGGATACGCCGACTACGCTGCCTACAGAAGGATCGCCAACGCCGTCGATAATGACTACATCCTTGTCCTTGCCTATACAGTGTATCGAGGCCAGAACGTCTGCTGTCAAATCATCGGAGCGCTTTGTTAAGCCATCAATAAAGTCTCTGCTA
>NQJG01000234.1 GCA_002256465.1 Methylococcaceae bacterium NSP1-1
CACCCAGAATATGCAAACGACCTTGTTTTGCTTGTTCCAAAGCAGTTTTCATGATTTCCGCAGTAATGCCCTCTATTTTGATGTCCATTTGCAACGCGGTAATCCCGTCTGCTGAACCGGCAACCTTGAAGTCCATATCGCCCAGATGATCTTCATCACCCATAATATCGGATATAACTACAAAGCTATCGCCTTCTTTGATCAAGCCCATTGCGATACCCGCAACCGGTGATGTAATCGGCACACCCGCATCCATCAATGCCAGGCTACTGCCGCAAACAGAAGCCATTGAGCTTGAACCATTGGATTCAGTGATTTCAGAAACCACGCGAATGGTATAAGGAAATTCATCCATATTTGGCAAAACGGCTGTTACGCCACGTTTTGCCAAACGGCCATGACCGATTTCCCGACGTTTTGGCGAACCGACAAAGCCCGTTTCACCAACGCTATACGGAGGAAAGTTGTAATGCAGCATGAACGGTTCTTTGTATTCACCCGCCAAGGCATCAATAATTTGCGCATCACGTTGAGTACCCAGTGTTGCTACAACTAAAGCTTGTGTTTCGCCACGTGTAAACAGGGCAGAACCGTGAGTCCTGGGTAATACACCTGTTCTGATAGTAATAGGTCTGATCTTGTCTAAAGCCCGGCCATCAATGCGCTTGCCTTCGTTGAGAATGGCGTTGCGAACAATGCGGTATTCCAGATGTTCAATAATACCGCGTATATCATTCTCGGCGTGACTTACCGATAATTTTTCTACAATGGCGTTACGAATGCCTTTTAGGTGTTCTTGGCGAACTAATTTTTCCGCAATGGTGTAGGCCGCTTTAATGTCGGCTTCAACTGCTTCAGTCACTAATCCGACCAATTCAGCATTAGCCTCGGGAGCTACCCACTCAACAATACCGGTACCTGCGGCTTGCGCAAATTCATTGATGGCATTAATAGCGAGTTGCATTTGTTCATGACCAAACAAAACCGCACCCAACATGACTTCTTCTGAGAGGCCAGCCGCTTCAGATTCAACCATCAATACGGCATGCGCAGTACCGGCAACGACCAGGGTTAATTCAGATTCTTTTAAAGCAGATGGAGACGGGTTTAACAAATAACTGCCATCTTTATAACCCACACAAGCGGCGCCTATTGGTCCGTTAAATGGTAATCCTGAAACTGCCAGGGCAGCAGAGGCACCCAAAAGGGCTGGAATTTCAGGATCAACTTCCGGATTCAAAGAGATCACTGTGGCAATAATCTGAACTTCGTTAGTATAACCTTCAGGAAAAAGCGGACGAATAGGCCGGTCAATCAGTCTGGACGTTAAAGTCTCTTGTTCGCTTGGCCGCCCTTCCCTCTTAAAAAAGCCGCCGGGTATCTTACCCGCTGCGTAAGCTTTTTCCTGATAATTAACAGTTAATGGAAAAAAATCGCCACCATTGGCTTCTTTTTTACCAACGACGGTGACTAGCAGTGATGTACCATCTACATCAATTATGACAGCGCCGTCTGCTTGACGTGCTATTTCACCAGTTTCTAGCGTAACGAGTTTATCGCCATACTGAAATTCTTTCCTGATAGGATTCACTATAGGGTTCCTTTGTGTAGGTTGGTTAAAGAGTGATGTCGGGTTACGCTACGCTAACCCGACCTACAGCTGTACCGCTTCCTGGCGCTTTACTACTTGCGTAATCCCAGTCGCTCTATCAATGAACGATAGCGGCTGCTATCTTTATTTTTCAGATAATCCAGCAACTTACGACGCTGATTAACCATACGCAACAAGCCACGACGTGAATGATTGTCTTTTTTGTGAGCTGCAAAGTGTGGTGTTAAATGAGTAATGTGCGCTGTCAACAAAGCAATTTGTACTTCAGGAGATCCTGTATCGGTTTCTGACTGGCGATACGCTTCGACAACCGCTTTTTTTTGTTCTGCAGTAAATGGCATTTATAATCCCTAAGATTAAAATTAAAAAATAAAAACCGTCCAATGACGGCTCTTTAGTACACTGATCTCCACGTTAGGGTGTAGAAATCAATATTTATTATAGAAACGTGCTAAATCGCTTCTCTAGTCATTGTTCATATTAAACAACTTTTTCGGCGCTATTTTACCATCCAATAGCATTTCCCCCAAGCCCAAAAAAACGCCAGCATGATACATTCTTATCGTACCTTGCCACATTCCCAAGTTGGAATCAGGGGATCTGAGATGATTAATCGATTGCCCGTATTTTATAGCAATGGCTTGTTCATCAGACAAATGGACAGAAGGTAGTTCTTCCAAAGGTTTATCAACATTAATCAAACATTGAAACAGGTCGTGTTCACTCATAGCCGTCAACTGTTCAATTGTCTTGGCCTGTTCAATATTAAATTGACCAGCTTCCAGTCGTCGCAATGCTTTCACTGTTCCGCCACAGCCCAAGTAATGACCAATATCCTCGGCCAGCGATCTAATATAAGTGCCTTTTGA
>NQJG01000235.1 GCA_002256465.1 Methylococcaceae bacterium NSP1-1
TCACCGATTGCAATGGAAGAGGGTTTGCGTTTTGCAATTCGTGAAGGTGGTCGTACAGTCGGTGCAGGCGTCGTTGCATCAATACTTGAATAATATTTTAAATTAGTATAATATGACTAATTGTGTGAAGTTTGTCTGAATAGGTCAGTAGTTCAATTGGTAGAATGGCGGTCTCCAAAACCGCTGGTTGGGGGTTCGAGCCCCTCCTGGCCTGCCATTCAGATTAAACAAATCGATATTATCTATTTTAATAATAAATAAAACATGAATACTCAAGCAGAGCCAGCAACTTCAGTTGCTGATATTGTCAAGCAAGTCTTTTCTGTTGTCTTTGTGGTTGCTGGTGTGGCCGCATTCTACTATTTCTCGACTGATCATACTTATTTCAAAGAAGTTCGGCTGCTATATCGGGTTCTGGGTCTGGTTGTTATCGTGTTGATGGCTTTGGGCATGATGCTGACTACAGACTTGGGGCGTACTGTTTGGGGTTTTGTGTTGGAGTCCAAGCAAGAAGTCAGAAAGGTTGTATGGCCTACTCGTGAAGAAACAATGCGGACTACATTGCTGGTATTCGCCATGGTATTTATTGTGGGTTTGATTCTGTGGTTGCTGGATATGTTCCTCTTCTGGGGTGTGCGTATTTTGACTGGTCAAGGTGGGTAAGGGAATGGCGCTACGCTGGTATGTTGTGCACGCCTATTCAAACTTTGAAAATAAAGTTAAGCAAGCGCTAGAAGATAGGATCAAGAGGGAAGGCTTAGAGCAGTATTTTGGAAAAATTCTGGTGCCCACGGAAGAGATTGTTGAAATGCGTATGGGGCAGCAGCGCAAAAGTGAAAGAAAATTCTTTCCGGGCTATGTGCTTGTGCAGATGGAATTGACGGATGAAACGTGGCACTTGGTTAAGGATGTTCCCAGGGTATTAGGCTTTATAGGCGGAACTTCAGATCGCCCGGCACCTATATCAGAAAAAGAGGCGATGTCTATTCTCAATAGAGTGGAAGAGGGTGTAAATAAACCTCGTCCTAAAATTTTATTTGAGGTAGGGGAAGTCATTAGGGTCATAGATGGGCCATTTAAGGATTTTAATGGTGTAGTCGAAGAAGTTAATTACGAGAAAAACAAATTAAAGATATCAGTGCTCATTTTTGGCCGGTCAACATCAGTTGAATTGGGTTTTGGGCAGGTTGAAAAAAGCTGATAGCAGAAACGAAGAATTTACGTTTCTATAATATTTTACTGGATCTCTGTCTGAATAAGGCAGGGATTTTTGTGTCTAGGGGGAGCTGAAATGCGTCTGTACCCATATTGGAGTAAAAAATGGCAAAAAAAATAACAGCATATATAAAACTGCAAGTAAAAGCAGGTGAAGCAAATCCAAGTCCACCGGTAGGTCCTGCATTGGGTCAGCGTGGTGTCAATATTATGGAATTTTGCAAGGCATTTAATGCGAAAACACAGGACGTAGAAAAAGGGTTACCTTTGCCTGTTGTAATTACCGTTTATAGTGATCGCAGCTTTACATTTATTACCAAAACACCGCCGGCATCAATTCTTCTGAAGAAAGCAACGGGAATAAAAAGTGGTAGTAGTAATCCCAATACTAAGAAAGTCGGAACAGTGACTCTGGCGCAACTGGAAGAAATTGCTAAAACAAAAATGGAAGATTTGAATGCTGCAAATCTTGAAGCAGCAGTAAAAACAATTGCAGGCAGTGCGCGTAGCATGGGTCTGAACGTGGAGGGATTATAATGGCTAAATTGTCAAAAAAAGCAAAACTCATTAAAAGTAAAGTCGATCGAGCTAAGCAATATTCAGTCACTGAAGCAGTGCAGATATTGAAAGAGCTAGGGACTGCGAAATTTAATGAAGCGATTGATGTTAGTGTCAATCTTGGCGTAGATCCGCGCAAATCAGATCAAAACGTGCGTGGTGCGACCGTTTTGCCAAATGGTACGGGTAAAACAGTTCGCGTAGCGGTGTTTACTCAAGGCCCTAACGCCGAAGCTGCAAAAGCAGCGGGTGCAGATATTGTCGGCATGGACGATTTGGGAGAATTGGTAAAAAAAGGCGAAATGAATTTTGATGTGGTTATTGCCTCTCCTGATGCGATGAGAGTTGTCGGTCAGTTAGGTCCCAGAGGCCTAATGCCCAATCCTAAAGTTGGCACAGTAACCGCTGATGTTGCAACGGCAGTAAAAAATGCTAAATCAGGTCAGGTTCGTTACCGTACGGATAAATCAGGGATTATTCACTGTACACTAGGTAAAGTCACTTTTGATCCCGCAGCTATCCAAGGAAACTTGGAAGCACTGCTTTCAGACTTGCGTAAAGCTAAGCCGACTGCGGCTAAAGGTGTTTATATTAAAAAAATAACCTTATCTTCCACGATGGGGCCAGGTCTGTGGCTAGACCCAAGTAGTATTGCCAGCTAAAAGATATAAAAGACTTTGGGTTGCCGTATAACTCGGTAACCGTCAAAGACCGCAGGTGTTGTAAAACTTAATTTACCTGCGCAGACGGAAATTGGAACCTTAAATAGGGGAAAAGAGCCGTAAGGGGCATCCGAAAGGATGTGTTTTATTAATTCTGGAAAACTTCCAGAAAATACCGGAGCTAAGCTGTGGCACTAAATTTAGATGGCAAAAAAGCTGTCGTAGAAGAAGTAGCTCAATACGCCGCGAAAGCGCATTCTGCGGTTGCGGCTGAATATCGTGGATTAACGGTCACGGAATTGACCGAGCTGCGCAAAACGGCCAGAGAGACTGGCGTTTATTTGCGTGTTGTTAAGAATACACTGGCAAAACGTGCTGTCGCGGGAACAGAATTTGAGTGTATGCAAAATGGACTAGTGGGTCCATTATTGATTGCATTTTCTATGGAAGATCCGGGTTCAGCCGGACGTTTGATCAGTAATTTTGCCAAAACGCATGACAAATTAATCACGAAGATTGTTGCAATTGGCGGTCAGGCATTTGATGGCTCTGAGCTTGCACGATTGGCGAGTCTTCCTACTCGTGACCAAGGCATCAGCATGCTAATGTCTGTAATGAAAGCACCTGTAGAGAAATTTGTGCGTACGTTGGCGGCTGTCAAAGATCAAATGCAAGAAGCCGCATAAGCACTATTATCCAGTTTAAAACCTATTATTTTAGAGGAATACACAATGGCGATCTCACAAGCCGATATCTTGGAAGCGGTCTCTAACATGACCATTATGGAAATCGTTGATTTAATTTCAGCGATGGAAGAAAAATTCGGCGTATCTGCGGCTGCGGCAGTAGTAGCAGCTCCTGCAGCGGCTGCCGCAGTAGTTGAAGAGCAAACAGAATTTGATGTTATTTTGACATCTTTTGGCGAAAATAAAGTTGCTGTTATTAAATCAGTACGCGGTATCACTGGTTTAGGCTTAAAAGAAGCCAAAGATGCAGTTGAGGGCGTTCCTACAGTACTGAAAGAGGGCGTACCTAAAGCTGAAGCTGAAGACATTAAAAAGCAGCTTACTGAAGCGGGCGCTACTGTCGAAATTAAATAAAAAATTTTAAAATTTTTGACGCAATTAAAGAGACGCAACTGTTGCGTCTCTACTTAAAGTATGGCTGGTGGCTTGTGTCACCGGCCTTTTACTGTTTGTAACAAATACACAGTAGAAATAATTCATGACGAAAAGGTTTGGAAGCGATATGTCCTACTCTTTTACCGAAAAAAAGCGTATTCGAAATAACTTTGGGAAAAGTACTGAAGTACTTGAGGTTCCCTATCTCCTGGCAACTCAAATTAATTCATACGCCGGCTTTTTGCAATCTGGCGTTTCGCCTGAAAAACGTGCAGACATAGGATTGCATGCAGCATTCTCCAGTGTTTTTCCAATTGAAAGCCATTCCGGCTATGCGGTGCTGGAATATGTGAAGTATAGATTAGGGGAGCCCACTTTTGACGTAAGAGAGTGTCAACAAAGAGGTGCAACCTATGCTGCCCCTTTACGGGTATTAGTGCGCCTGGTTATCTATGATAAAGAAGCCGCCGCTAATGCCAAGGTGGTTAAAGACATACGCGAACAGGAAGTCTACATGGGCGAATTGCCCTTGATGACAGATAATGGCACTTTCGTCATCAATGGCACTGAGCGCGTCATTGTGTCTCAATTACATCGTTCACCGGGTGTATTCTTCGACCATGACAAAGGCAAAACGCATTCGTCCGGGAAATTATTATTTAATGCCCGGGTAATCCCTTACCGCGGCTCCTGGCTGGATTTTGAATTTGACCACAAGGACTGTGTTTATGTGCGGATCGACCGCCGCAGAAAAATACCCGCTACGATTTTACTCAGGGGTCTAGGCTACAATAACGAAGAAATGATTAACATTTTCTTCGAAACCAACAAATTTACCCTGACTGCTGAAAAATGCCTGTTCCATATTGTCCCTGAAAGAATGCGCGGTGAAATTGCAGCATTTGATATTAAACACAAGGATCAGATATTGGTAGAAGAGGGGCGGCGAATTACTGCCAAGCATATTCGTGAAATGAATAAAGCAGGCTTGACTGAAGTTCAAGTTCCAAGAGAGTACCTGACAGGCAAAATTCTAGGTCATAATCTGATCGATCAAACGACGGGTGAGCTGGTTGCCAATGTCAATGATTTAGTTACACCAGTTATAATTGATCGTTGCATAGACAGCGGCATTACTGAAATTGATACCCTGTTTGTAAACGACCTGGATAATGGACCTTATATAAGTAATGCGATGAGGCTGGATACAACCACGAATGCTTTGGAAGCCCTGGTTGAAATCTATCGCATGATGCGTCCCGGCGAGCCGCCTACTAAAGAATCAGCCGAAAATTTGTTTCAGAATCTGTTTTTTACCGACGATAGATATGATTTATCTACTGTTGGTAGAATGAAATTTAATCGTCGATTAGGGCGTGAAGAAACCACAGGTCCAGGCACATTAACCAAAGATGACATCATTGATGTACTCAAAGAATTGATTGCTATTAGAAACGGCAACGGCACTGTTGACGATATTGATCATTTAGGTAACAGACGGGTACGTTCGGTTGGTGAAATGATTGAAAATCAATTTCGTGTTGGTTTGGTCAGAGTTGAAAGGGCGGTTAAGGAACGTTTGACGCTGGCTGATTCCGAAGGCTTGATGCCGCAGGAAATTATTAATGCAAAACCGGTTTCTGCTGCTGTAAAAGAATTTTTTGGTTCAAGTCAATTATCGCAGTTTATGGATCAAAATAATCCATTATCGCAAGTGACTCATAAGCGACGTGTATCTGCCTTGGGGCCTGGTGGTTTGGCAAGAGAGCGTGCTGGTTTTGAAGTTCGTGACGTACATGCCACTCATTATGGTCGCGTATGTCCTATTGAGACGCCTGAAGGCCCCAACATTGGATTGATAAACTCTTTATCAGTTTATGCTCGGACCAATGGCTATGGTTTCCTGGAAACGCCTTATAGAAAAGTAATCAATGGCATAGTAACCGATCAGGTTGATTATCTTTCCGCTATTGAAGAAGGTGAATTTGTTATTGCTCAGGCTAGTGTTGCCGTTGATGAAAACGGGAAGCTGGTAGAAGGCCTAGTATCCTGTAGGCATAAAGATGAATTTGCCTTGGCAATGTCTGACACAGTGCAGTATATGGATGTATCGTCAAAACAAATTGTGTCGGTCGCAGCTTCCATAATTCCGTTCCTTGAACATGATGATGCTAACCGTGCGTTAATGGGTTCAAACATGCAACGCCAGGCTGTTCCTACATTAAGAGCTGAAAAGCCGTTGGTGGGCACGGGTATGGAAAGAACCGTTGCTAAAGACTCAGGAGTAACTGTAGTTGCTGCCCGTGGTGGTAGTATTGAAGCAGTTGATGCGGCAAGAATAGTAGTGCGCGTCAATGATACGGAAACCGAAACAGG
>NQJG01000236.1 GCA_002256465.1 Methylococcaceae bacterium NSP1-1
ATTGATCTATAGATAAAACCGGGAAAAAGATATAAATAATTTTTAACTCTGTATTCTCAGTGCCCGCTATGGTAAAAACATCAACCGTGTTGTCATTCCCGATCCACTATTTTTAATTTAAAAGATTTTTCCTGGCTACTATGACATCACAGCATATTCACTTTTGTTCGTACTTTTTACCCACATCCATGACTAAAACCCCAGATATTACCATTATCGGCGGCGGCGTTATCGGCCTGCTGACTGCCAGAGAATTTTTTAATGCCGGCGCTACAGTGACGGTTATCGATAAAAATTTGTTAGGACAGGAATCATCCTGGGCAGGAGGCGGCATTTTGCTGCCGCTTTATCCCTGGCGGCAAGCCGATGCTATTACTCGCCTGGCCATCCAAAGCTTCTCCTTGTATCCCGCTTTAGCTGCACAACTGATTGCCGAGACCCATTTGGATCCCGAATGGAATCCCTGTGGCTTACTGATCACCAAAAATCCGGATATCACCGCAGCAATCGACTGGTGTAACACCAACAAAATAGCATTTCAACAGGCTGGAGAAAACTTTTTTAATGATATTGATACAATTCCGAATAATCCGCTTTGGTTGCCCGAGATTGCCCAGGCTCGTAACCCCCGGCTGGTTAAATCATTAAAACAGGACCTCATCAACAAGGGCGTGAGCTTAATAGAGCATTCTGAATTAACATCAATCACTCAAGGGCGTGAGCTTAATAGAGCATTCTGAATTAACATCAATCACTCTGGCACAAAACCGCATTGCAAGTATCAACACTACGACTGGACAATTTGCTGTTAATCAACTGATTATTTCTGCCGGCGCCTGGACTGGTCAGTTATTTCGGAAACTTTTTCCCGAAATGTTGGGCAACGCCCCAAAAATTGCCCCCGTTAAAGGACAAATGTTGTTATTTGACGCCAAGCCGGAAACTTTGCGCACTATGGTGCTGGATGGGGATCAATACCTGATTCCGCGACGTGACGGAAAAATCCTTGCAGGCAGCACGGTAGAGCAGGATGATTTTAATAAAAGCACAACGACAGTTGCCAGGGATCGACTAACCGAGTTTGCTTTAAAGCTACTACCAGCGCTTAAAAACACCCCTCTTATTCATCATTGGGCGGGCTTAAGACCCGGCACTGAACATGGCGTACCCTATATCGACAAACATCCCGAAATCAGCAATTTAAGTATTAATGCAGGTCATTTTAGAAACGGCCTGGTAATGGGGCCGGCATCAGCGCAACTTATGGTCGATCTTATTTTAGGCCGCCCTTCTGCTGTAGCGCCGGAGCCTTATCAATTATGCCGTCCACACTAATAATTAATTTTGACAATCTTTATCAGGTGATTGATGATCTATAAATAAAAATTGCATATCTGAATCTGATATCGGAAGGCTTTCATATTGACTCCAATCTTGAAGTACTAGATGACAAAATTTTGCTACCAGGAAGATCAATGGATCGCAACATCTTGAATACAGAATTAGGGGCTGAGCTTATCAAGCCACTCTGTGCCTTGCATAATGGCCATGATTCTGATGGTTTTTGGGTTGAATTTGAACAGCTAGGCAAAACCAGCAGGGTCTATTTGCCACAATCATGCGATGAGTTTAGGCATGATAAAGCTGGCCTTTATACTGATCTTATAATCAAAGGCATGGCACAGCGCTGCCGCTGGATTCCGCCTGGCATTTTTTGCATGGGATCACCATCATCAGAAAAAGAGCGCCATGATGACGAAATCCAACATCAAGTTTCCTTTTCTCAAGGGTTTTGGCTTGCAGATACAGCTTGTACACAAGCTTTGTGGAAGGCTGTGATGGGAGATAATCCAGCATTTTTTACAGAGAATGAAAATAACCCGGTTGAGCAAGTAAGTTGGGATGATGTGAAAAATTTCATTAGACTACTCAATAACCTGGTTCCAGGATTGGGCGCTCAACTTCCGACAGAAGCGCAATGGGAATACGCTTGCCGTGCAGGAACGACTACCCCTTTCTCGTTCGGTGAAACCATTACACCTGAACAGGTCAATTACGATGGCAACGTACCTTATGCAAATGGAATAAAAGGCTGGTGCCGGGAAAGAACTGTAGCCGTAAAATCACTCCCAGCTAATTCTTGGGGGCTCTATGAAATGCACGGTAATGTTTGGGAATGGTGTGCTGATTGGTACGACGATTATCCTACGATGCCCGTCTCCGATCCGACAGGTCCTGAAACAGGCTCTTACCGTGTATTGCGCGGTGGCTCGTGGAGTAACCATGGATGGCGAACCCGTTCCGCCAACCGTGGTTGGTACGCACCGGTCAATCGCGACAATTACATAGGATTTCGGTTTATTGCAGGTCAATCTTGATTTTTACCTTACAGATAAACCGCACATCAAACAGAAGCGAAGCAAACAGCAACAGCCAGCAAAGCCTGAGTGGGTTGTCCGGCGCTTGGCAAATTATCCGGGTATATTAGAAAACCCAGTTAGATATAGAGGCAGTTTATGAAAATCAATATGCCGGTCACCAATGTTGAATACCCCATAAAAGAGAGCATCTCCATTGTTTCCAAAACTGACCTGAAAGGGGTGATTACTTATGCTAACGAGGACTTCATTCGGATCAGCGGATTTTCCCGGGCGGAGTTGATCGGTAAATCGCACAACATAGTTCGTCATCCTGACGTGCCGGCAGAATTCTTTGAAGATATGTGGAAATCATTGAAAGCCGGGCGTCCTTGGACCGGTGTGGTCAAGAACCGCTGCAAAAACGGCGATTATTATTGGTTGTTAAATAATGTCGCCCCTTACTACGAAAACGATCAACTGGTCGGCTACATGTCCGTCCGCCTCAAAGCCAGTCCAGAGCAAATCGAGGCTGCAAGCAATGCTTACCGCCTTTTCCGCGAAGGCAAAGCAAGTAATCTGAGAGTCCAGGACGGCAAAATCATCAAGTCGACGTTGTTGGAAAAGCTCAATCTATTCAAAAATTTTAGCATCAAAGCCCGTCTGACATTCCTCATCGGGCTACTGTCCCTGCTGATGATGGTCATTGGTGGTATTGGTTTGCGAGGTATAAGCAAGACTAACGAAGGCTTGCGTTCGGTATATAAGGATCGCACGGTTACCATGGGCCTGATGTTCAA
>NQJG01000002.1 GCA_002256465.1 Methylococcaceae bacterium NSP1-1
TCGCGGATTTTGTGACTTTTGATAATTTCCTCGATCCGCAGGGCAGTTCTATCCAAAAATTTGTCTAAAAAGGGTTTTTCTTTTTCAATCAACGTTACCAATAAGACCTTTTCTTTATTCAGTGAGTTTATATGAGACAACTTGATACGCAAAAACCCCGCTAAGCCATATGACTTGCGGGGTTGGGGCAGCTTGAATCTGTTTGAAACAGGCTTAACCCTTACAAGCTATAATACATATCATATTCTGCTGGGTGTGTGCTCATGCGAATACGGGTAACTTCTTCCATTTTCAGTTTAATATAACCGTCAATCACGTCATCAGTGAAAACACCGCCTTTTTTTAGAAAGTCACGATCATTATCCAAAGCTTCCAATGCCTGATCAAAGGCGTTACAAACTTGTGGAATGTTGTTGGCTTCTTCGGCAGGCAAGTCATACAAATCTTTATCCATAGCATCACCAGGATGAATTTTGTTTTGAATACCATCCAGACCGGCCATTAACATGGCAGCGAACGCCAGGTACGGGTTTGCAGTTGAGTCGGGGAAACGCACTTCGATACGACGGCCTTTAGGATTGTTTACAAAAGGAATACGAATGGAAGCTGAACGGTTACGTGCGGAATAAGCCAGCATTACGGGTGCTTCAAAGCCTGGAACCAGGCGTTTGTAGCTGTTGGTGGATGCGTTGGTAAAAGCATTAAGTGCTCTGGCGTGTTTAATGATGCCACCGATGTAAAACAGGGCAGTTTCAGACAAACCGCCGTACAAATCACCCGTGAACAGGTTGACGCCGTCTTTAGCGAGTGATTGGTGAACGTGCATACCACTGCCGTTGTCGCCCACTAAAGGTTTAGGCATGAAGGTTGCTGTTTTGCCGTAAGCGTGAGCGATATTGGCAATGACGTATTTCAATTCTAATACTTCATCCGCTTTTTTAACCAGTGTGTTGAATTTTACGCCTATTTCACATTGGCCCGCTGTTGCAACTTCGTGATGGTGAACTTCTGTCTTCTGACCCATTTCTTCCAGCGTCAAGCACATCGCAGAACGCATGTCCTGAAATGAATCGACAGGCGGCACAGGGAAATAACCGCCTTTAACGCCTGGACGATGACCGGTATTGCCGTCGGGATAGACTTTTTCCGAGTTCCAGCCCGCTTCTTCTGAATCAACTTTGTAGAATGAACCACTCATGTCAGTGCCCCAACGAACATCATCAAATATGAAGAATTCGTTTTCAGGCCCGAAGAATGCAGTATCTGCAATGCCGGTTGATTTTAAATAGGCTTCTGCGCGTTTAGCCAATGAGCGTGGGTCACGTTCATAACCTTGCATATTTTTGGGTTCAATGATGTCGCAACGCAAGATCAAGGTGTTGTCATCAAAGAATGGATCCATAACAGCAGTTGATGGATCAGGCATCAAAATCATGTCTGATTCATTAATGTGTTTCCAGCCGGCAACTGAAGAGCCATCAAACATATTACCTTCTTCAAAGGTGTCTTCATCAATGGAATGAGCAGGGAATGTGACATGTTGTTCTTTACCGCGGGTATCACAAAAACGGAAATCGACAAATTTTACGTCGTTTTCTTCGATCATTTTCAGTACTTTTTTTGCAGACATTTATGTGTCTCCTGAGATTGGTTATATGGAATCAGTGTTTTATGCCAAACGGAGTAAAGATACCACTTTTTTTGATCGATTAGCCAATAAAAAAAATGAAGATAAACGGTTGCTCTATTTTGGTGCGGCTAGTTATATCTAGCTCAAGCGCCCATTATCAATACTTGGCACGCGCAAAAACAGATCAAACAAGGATATATAGAGAAAAGTTTTGGTTATAAATTTGCTATTCAGCAACAAAGTTGTCAAAATCGCACAGAATTATTTAAAAACAACAGCTTTTTTGCGCTAATATGGTGCGTTTTTAACGGACAAATTAAGCTAATCAATCTAACACTATGTTATTTAATAAAATAGTAATATGGCATGGTATCTGCTTATTGTTTTTTCAGTGTTTTATGCCGACATTATGTGCATTGTTTATTGACAATAAGGCACATTAATCCAAGCCTATTTAAGGGGAATAGAAATGAAAAGTATACCAAAACGCAAGAACCCGATAATTTTCGCGGCTGCGAGTGGTCTTTTATCAATTACGATCGGAGCAACTCCGGCCTATGCTAATCCGGAAATAGCAGCGGAGATGACAGATGCGGATGTTAACGCAAAACCCGAACAATATGAACCGGAGCCAGCAAAAGGAATGATCAAGGCGCTGACAAATTATGATATTAATGAAACCAAGTTTTTAAAAGACAATGGGATTACCATCGGCCTCTGGGGCAATGCGGGGATTACCTACAACGCGTCAAGTCCCGACAATAATTTCAATGGTCCAGTCACTTTTGCAGACCGTTCCGGCGAATTTCAGTTGAACCAGTTGAATCTATTCATACAACGCGCAGTGGCGACGGAAGGGGATAAATGGGATTTTGGTGGCCGTTTCGATGCCATGTTCGGTACGGACGCTATTTTTACCCAGGCATATGGCGTTCCTTCATTCGATGTAAACAGCGCTCAACCCAAAAACAGGAGTAACTGGGATCTCAGTCTGCTCAACTCTAATGACAACCGCTTTTACGATATTGCATTACCTCAAGCCTACCTGGAAGCTTATGTGCCTGTAGGAAACGGTCTTAATGTCAAGGCCGGGCATTTTTATACGCCGATCGGATATGAAACGGTCCCTGCTCCAGACAATTTCTTCTACACCCATGCTTACACCATGCAATATGGCGAACCGTTTACGCATACCGGCTTTATGGGCAACTATGCAGTCGATAAGAATTGGGCGGTTATGGGCGGGGTTGTCACCGGTAGTGCAACCGGAGGTTGGGATGGCGGCTGGAATAAACAGTTGGGTAACTGGGGAGGGCTATTTGGAACAACCTGGACCAGCGACGACAAGGCTACTTCTGCCAATATCAGCGGCACCTACGCGGGGACGTCAGAGCAGAATAGTAGCTCTTGGGCGATGTACAGTCTGGTACTGAAGCACAATATCACCGATAAAACACACTTGGTCTTTCAGCACGACCACGGTTTTGCCGACAACACCTACGACTATGCCACAGGGACGCCGGACGCCATAAATGCCCGCTGGTATGGTATTAATACACATTTGTACTATGACATCAAAGATGATTTGTCGATCGGTATGCGTGGTGAATGGTTTCGTGATCAAAACGGTTTCCGGGTTTGCTCTCCGGGACGTGTAGCTGCGGCTACCAACAATGAAGGCAACAGTTACGCCATTGGCGGCCAGCCTAACAACAGTACCTGTAATGCCGCCAGTTGGTACGCATTTACTGTGGGCATGAATTACAAACCCACAAAGTGGCTGAATCTTCGCCCGAACATTCGTTATGACTGGGTAGATGGAACGGTGGCAGGTACGAACGATTCCTATAGGCCATTCGGCAATGGCAAACAGGATCAATTTCTGTTCTCTACCGATTTCACAATCACTTTTTGATCAAGTATTCAGCCATAATAGTTTAAAAAATGCGCCTGATAGGCGCATTTTTTTGCCTGCAAGATTGGTAATTAGCTATCTATAGTTCCAAAAATAACAGTTATTTCTAAAAATATCATGCACCGGATAAACTCCGGATGCTATCCTTTTGTGCCAGGATATTTACAACTTACTTTATAAGGTGAAATTATGAAATTCGGTTATGTGGTTTTGTTTGTTTTTCTGACCGGTTTAAGCGGTTGCGCTACAAATGGCAATAAGCCCCCTCAGGCGGTACAGCATACCGGTACAGGCACGTTGATCATTAAGCCCATAGCTTTCAAGAAAGATGCTTATATAAGAGATGCCGTCAAACAGGAATGCAACCTGGATGGAAAACTGGTTCAGTTTATTGAGCAATATGCAGCCGGACAGTACGCGAATATAGTCACGGATTCTAATACGGCGCCCGCTGATGCACAGGTTCTGACGATAGAATTTGAAGACGTGCAGGGTGCTGCCGGAGGAGCTTGGTCAGGCGCAAAATCAGTCGTGATAAAGGGTTCGTTAAGCCAAAAGGGTAAGATGTTGGGAGATTTTAAAGCCCGGCGTTATTCCGGCGGCGGTATGTTTGGAGGGTACAAAGGCACTTGCGCTATTTTGGGGCGCTGCGTAAAAACGTTGGGACGGGATGTGTCGGAATGGTTGGCTCACCCGACCCCTCAGGCTGTTTTAGGCGATCTGTAAGATTATTTATGAAGGCTGTTCCTAATTCATGCGACGTGCTGGTAATCGGCGGTGGGCCTGCCGGCAGTAGCGCAGCCACGCACTTGGCGCAAGCCGGTTTCGATGTCGTGCTGCTTGAACGCGCCGTATTTCCCAGAAATCAAGTGGGTGAAAGCCTGATTCCACATATCTGGAAATTCACCGATATGACCGGCGTGTCGGAAAAAATCGAGCAGGAATGTTTTTTGGCCAAGGCCGGCAGCATTACTGTCTGGAATGACAAAATCCACCAAATTCTGTTTTCTGATTTTGGCTATACCCGGCCTGGTTTGCATGTTGAGCGCGACATTTTCGATGATATTCTGCTGAAACATGCCGAAAGCTGCGGGGCTCAGGTGTTTAACGAGGTTACGGTCAAAAAATTCGATTTCAGTGACAGCCAGTGGCCGAAAATTTTTTACACTGACAAGCGTGGTCATAGCAATCATGAAAGCACTATCCGCTGCCAGTATGTCATTGATGCCAGCGGCCACAGTTCCTTTCTGGCAAATCAGTTTAAAGTCCGCCAGACAATCAGCACGCAATTGAATTTTTTATCGCTGTGGGGCTATTTTGAAAACGCCCGTTTCGTCGGCGTCGACCGGAAGAGCTATTCCACGGAGGCGCTGACAACTGTAAAGCCGGTGACCTTTGTTATGTCGTTTGAAGACGGTTGGGTCTGGCATATCGTGTTACGGGGTAAGACCAGTGTCGGCCTGATTGTACCATCTGAAAGAACCAGAGGCATGGATCGGCAGCAGCGTGAAGTGTTCTTTAAACAAACCTGCGCAAGCCTGCCGCATTTGAACAAACTGCTGGAACCGGCGCGTTTTATTGAAGGCTCGCTGCAATTCCGGCCGGATTACTCCTATTATTCTAATAAAATCTGCGGCGAAAACTATTACTGTATCGGCGACGCCGCAGCCTTTGTTGATCCCATCTTCTCTCACGGCGTCCAAAACGCATTTTATAACGCCGCCGCCGCAACGCTGGCGATCAAAGAATCTCTAAAAAACAAAAAACATCGATTGCGTTACAGCCAGCTTTGTGAAAGCCGTATGCAGCAGTTTTACGGCTTTTCAAGATCTTTGTCGTTGGGCGAATTCGGCAGTAACGGGATCAACCCTGGCCTGGTAAAAAACCTGATGAGGTTACTGCCGCAGTTGGAACTGGAACTTATTCTGGTCGCTTCGGAAACGACCAACCGCTCGGAAAACTTCCGCCGGTTAGCCAGAGAAGCGGGCGTGTTAGGACAGTTTGAGGAAAACTTTTCCGGCAGAAAAACCGAACGGATTGGGGCATTGGATTTTTGAGGAAGTGCTGTAAAGCCATCATCAGTATTATGTGTAGAATGCCGCCGACGATAACAAATGGCTAATAAGTTCCACTGATTTTTTGGGAAAAAAGTAGTTTCGTCTTTGTTTGTAGGCCAAGTTCCTTTAGTTTATAGTATGGCAAATAAAATAATCACACGATGAATTTATGAGGAATATACAGCAAACAAGGTTTTACATAAGAAGTCTATTTTGTTTATCTACAGATCGGTCTTCATGTTTGCTCAAGCGCTCATTGCTTTTGTAGCATTGCCGGGCGTTATAGCCATCGCCGTTCCGGTCACCTGGCTATGGGCAAGTTCCCACACAAAGCTCGTCCAACCTTTGGGGCTAGTGCCTTTGCTCGCCGGTTTCTTTGCGTTGCTCTGGTGTGTCCGTGACTTCTACATCTCAGGCAAGGGCACGCTTGCCCCGTGGGCTCCTCCAACCCGATTGGTCACCATCGGTCTCTACCGCTACACGCGGAATCCCATGTATATCGCAGTAACGCTTGTTCTTCTTGGTTGGGCACTGTGCTTCGGTGCGCCGGGCCAGTTCGTCTACGCAGTCGTAGTAGCTGTTGCCTTCCACGTGCGGGTCGTGCTGGGCGAGGAGCCCTGGTTGGCGCGAACGCATGGAACACAGTGGGAGCATTATTCAAGTCGCGTTCCTCGCTGGTTCTGGTGAATGCCATATACAAAATTACTCTTAACCCTTCTGTCGAGAGAACACACTACGGTGGGGTACGTTTGCGCGCTCTGCTCCGTCACTGTTTGCGGCAGCCTTTTGTTTGGAGGCTTTTTTGGTGGATAAAATAAAGTCACATGAATTCGTTGATGATCGGCGGTTATATTAATAGGACATAAGCCGCTAGAAGCTCGCCCTCAATACTCGGCATCATGATAAATATTCTGAACATCGTCCAGATCATTCAACATATCTAAAAACTTCTCAAATAATTCCAAATCATCGCCGCTAATAGCTGTGGCACTTCTTGGCACAAATTGAATTTCGTCGACATCAAAATCAATCTCTCCAAAGGAATCCGTTAAGGCTTGCTTGGCCTTAAAGTAGTCAGCGGGGGGCGTGAAGACGGTAATTTTTCCATCATCACTTTCAATGTCGGTAACATCCACATCGGCGGTTAGCAATGCTTCAAGAACAGTGTCCTCGTCATCATTTTTAAATGCCAGGATCGCGACATGGTCAAACATGTGGCTGACTGCGCCTTGGATACCAATTTTACTTTTTGTTTTGGTAAAACACTGGCGCACATCATTAAAAGTACGGTTAGGATTGTCGGTCAGGCAATCGACAATTACCATGCAGCCACCGGGGCCAAAACCTTCATATCGCGCAGGAGCAAATTCTTCACCACCCGCTCCTTTAGCTTTATCGATTGCTTTTTCAATAACATGGGCAGGTACCTGGTTTTTCTTGGCTCGATCAATCAGCCCCCGTAATGCTAAATTGCCATCAGGGTCGCTTCCCCCCGCTTTAGCGCATACATAGAGTTCACGGCCATATTTACTATAGACCTTTGCCTTGGCATCAGCTGTTTTGGCCATGGATACTTTACGGTTTTGATAGGCTCTACCCATTTGTCTGTTGCTCCATTTACAAAGAAAAATTGTTAAATTTTACAGATAAATATTTACATAGGGAACCTTTTAATCACCTCATCAAGCAACCTGCAAATATTGTTCAGGGCTCACATTAATTGCAAATAAAAAAATACAGACTATTCCAACGAGAATAAACTATTTTATGACGACGGCTCTCGTTTCCTTCATTCGCTTTTACTTTTCTTTCGAAACTCGAGTACAATCTCTCAAACGAAGGGAGTATCTTTATGTCTGAATTGTTGATACTAATTTTTGTCTTTTACATTATTTATCTCATTATGAAAAAATCAAAAAACACCACCGAAATACCATCGCCTAAAGCTAAAGCTGAACAGCCTATTGCGACCGTTGTAACTAAAGCTACGCCTAAAACACCAAGCCCAGCTCAGAAGCCCTCTAAAAAGGCTCAAGTCGTGGCTCCCAAATCTGTTGTGGCGACGCCGGAAATGAATATACCTGAACGCGTCGGTTTGACCGCAGGCAGCATTTGGCATTATTTGACGGAAAATGGCGCTACCTCTGTTGCAAAATTGATTCGGGAGCTTCCAGAAGAAGAAAAAATCATCCAACGCAGCATTGGTTGGTTAGCTCAGGAAGGTAAAATAACTCTCGACGTCGTTGACCGGATTGAGACCATTGCGCTGAAAGAATAACTTTCTATTACGATGGTGAAATTGTCGGTAACAAGGGAAAAAACGACTTATAAACAGTATGACATTTTATTTATATCCATCGCCGGTTCCCAACAAGGCGGCGATGATGTTTTTCTGAATTTCCGAAGAACCCGAAAACAGGCGGCTGGAAAGGGCATCGCTGACTAATCTAGCCATCGGGCTGTCTGTTATCAGAGCGCTGCTGCCGAGGATGTGTATTGCATCCAGACTGGATTGCAGAAATGCTTCTGCGGCGAATAATTTGGTCTGGGCGCTGGCTAGGGTAAGGCGCTTGTCATTGTCTTTCAGGCGCGCGCATTCATTGACCCAAAGTCTGGTGGTGTCCAGTCTTAATTTCATGTCAGCAATTTTATGACTAATAGCCTGATTTTTACCCAAGTGAGTTCCGTTGACTTTGCGTTCGCGGCTGAATCTGATCACGCTGTCCAGTTGCCATTCCATGACGCCACAAATTCCGGCAAAAATAAACGCTCGCTCCAGTTCCAGCGCCTGCTGAATCATCATGTTGCCGGCGCCGGTTTTGCCCAGTTGTCTGGAATGTGGAATCAGAGCGTTTTGCAGTATGACATCCCCCATGGTCGCACTCTGACAGCCGGATACTTGGGGTGAATCAAGAAAGTTGGCACCTTCATCGTCATTATGTACGATGAAAGCGGATAATTTATTGTCCAGACGGGCATAGACGACCAGCAAATCGGCAATGGGGGTGTTGGTAATAAAGCGCTTGCGGCCGTTCAGTAAAAACCCTTCTTCGGTGCATACAGCAGTCATTGCCAGAGCGTTAAGATCGGAGCCCGCCTGAATTTCGGTAATGGCATGGCCGCCGACCAGGAGCCCCGCCATTAATTTGTGGATATAGTTTTCCTGTTGCTGGGCATTGCCGTAATTCAGTAGCGGAAACAAAGCGCCCCACAGATGGGCGTTGATGGAGAGCAGTAAGCCGCTATCCTTGCAGGCTTTGCCAAGTGCTTCGTGTGCATTCACCATGTCGGCAAAACGGTTGCCGTTGCCGCCGCGATTTGCCGGGATCGCATGCTTTAAAAGCCCCTGACTTGCGCAATAAAAAAAGCGTTGCCGCGAAGCTGTGGCGTCTCCGGCACACGGCAGCTTGTCCATTTCCATTCAGTTTTTCTCCAGTTGTTGGTGTAATGTTTGATAGTCGGTCTTGCCGTTCGATAAATATGGCAGCGAATCCAGTACAATAAATTTACAAGGTTGCATGTAGGTCGGCAATTTTTGTTTGATTGGCCTGACAATCGCTTCCAGTTTGGCCCCCGGTTTCAGCACAACTGCAGCGGCGGGACGTTGACCGCTAGAACTGTCCGTGATGCCAATCACGGCGCAGCCAGTTACTTCAGGACATTGTAATAAAACCGCTTCGATTTCCGCTGGTTCAACTCTGTAGCCTGAGCATTTCAGCATCCGGTCAAGACGACCGTGATAGCAATATTCGCCCCGTTCGTTTAGCGATACTTTATCGCCGGTGTGATAATAGTTATCGGTCGATAAAGCGGCTATCAGTTCACCTTGCTGCCAGTAGCCGGACAGATTGTTGGCGCTTTGTACCTGTAATTCACCCATTTCAGCATCGATTTTCAAGACAGCGCCGCAAGCCGGATAGCCGATCGGGATTGGCCGATCGGTCTGTAGGCGGTCGCGGTCTACCGGCCAATAGCAGCAGACATTGGTTTCGGTGGGGCCATAAAGGTTATAAAAGTCGACTGCCGGCAATAAAGCACACAGTTTTTTCAACTGAGGCGTCGGAAACACCTCGCCGGCAAACAGAACGGTCTTCAGATCAGGCAATGGGGTGGTGGACAAAGAACCTTTCAGGGCGATAAAACTAAGTAAGGACGGCACTGTGTAAAAAACACTGATGCAATATTCGCTTAGCCAGGCTGTAAGACGACTGGGCGACATTGTCAGGCCTGACGGTACAAAATGAACGCTAGCACCGCAACTTAAGCTACTGAACAGATCGAAAATAGATAGATCGAAATGAAAGGGGGCTAATGAAGCAATACGGTCGCAGGGACTGATTTTGAAATTGCAGGCTGCCCAGCCGGCGAAATTGCTTAGGGCTCTGTGACTTAAAGCAACGCCTTTGGGTGCGCCGGTGGAGCCGGAAGTATAGAGTATTGCCGCCAGCGCTTCGGCATCGACTTCTGCCGGCCAGCTTGTGCTTGATTGCACAAAAGCTGTCTGATCAATATCCAGCCAGAGTGCGGATGTTTCCAGCCAGTCCGGGCGATGTCCTTTACCGATGATACATTGGGGAGCGGCATCGTTAATGATGTAATTTAAGCGGTTGGCCGGATTTTTGATGTCAAGAGGAATGTAGCAAGCACCTGCACCCAACACGGCGAGTATGGCTATGGCGGCATCGATACCGCGATCCAGGGCAATGACGACGCGCCGGTAAGGATTTTTCGTATTAGTCAGACAGGCGCTTAACTGGCAGGCCTGTTGTATAAGTTGCTGATAGTTAAGCTGCCGGTCACCTTCAACAAAGGCAATATTGTCCGGGGCGCCTTGGCATTGCCGGTTAAATGCGGACAGCAAAGACATGGTTATGAACGCTCATCAGCGGGAATTGCCCTGATTATGCGCAGCAGAGGTTATTATCATATCAGCCTGGGTGATTATTCGGCTTCTCCCAGTAATTCCGCCAGCATTAACTGATGCAATTTGTCGATTTGTTCGGAATTGCCGACCGGTTCATTAAAGTTATAGCTCAGGGTTAACTGATTCCGGTAGATACAGCTCAGGAAAGCCAATGCCGGCGGTGTCGTGACCTGACAGGCATAAAAAACGGCCTTTATTTCAGCACCGGGAAAGCTGTCTGCCGGAATATCCAGCCGACCGACATCGGAAAACCAGAAGGAACTGCGCTCTTTGCCCGAGCCGTGGGATTGGCGCAGGATCTTGCCGTATTCTGTCAGTGATAGCCAACTGCCTGCCCACATCAGAGGCAGAAAGGCATAATCCATTTGCTGACGAATGACCTGGGCATTTTGCTGCTTAAGGTGGGCAAATAATTTTTGCCGGTCTTGAACGGCGTCACGAGGCACTTGCGCAAACAGAGCACAAACATGATTGCCGGTCATTGGCGTCAATGCCCGTTGCTTGCGCAAATTGAAGGCGTAGGGTGCGCAATAGGCTTCGCCGGCATTGTCAGGATGCATTTTTTCCAGTGCCCGCATCAGGCAGCCTATGTAATAAAGGCTGGTACCGGTTAGGCCGACATGTTGTCTGGCCAGTTTGATGACCTGTTCGGTTTGTGCTTCGCTCAGCCTTTTAATGGTGTAGTTCATGCGTTGCGGTGGCAGATCACTGTTGAAAGGCTGAATACTTTCCAGACGGTCCAACTGGTCGATATAGCGTTTGCCTTTCAATAGCAGGCCGATCTTTTGCCACCAGCGATATTTACCCAGTTGCACATTCACTAATGAGCCTGTTTCAGGCAGGCCGAATTGTTGGCGTTGCACATCATCGGCAGTGCAGAGATATTTCAGGATTAAATCCGCGCCCCGGGCATCGCCGAACGGATGCATCCAGCGGATAAAAAAAGTATGTTGTTTCGGACCGGTCAACAGATGAAATTCGATGGGAGCGGAGATTTCCCTTGTCTGTTTATGATTTATAATGCGGTCAAGGGTTTGTTGCTGGAAATCTGCTTCATTTTGGTTATCCGGGCAATGATGCTGGAAAAACAGCGTGGGGGGATCGTTGCGTTTACACCAGTAGAAACGTCGTCCGATCTGTCTCAGAGAGGCCTGAGACACGGGAAAGCGCTGGCTGAATTCGGTAATCCGCTGTTGCAGCGCCTCTATATCCGGGATATTGCTGAGCACCAGAGCAAAACAGCCGTAATTGCCGGCCAGGCCGTCCTTGCGGATTTCCTCATCCATGGCGAGGGTGAAGCTATCGGCCGGATTGAGTTTTTCCAGAATATCTTCTTTTTTGATACTCATCCGTTTTGATGCCGTAAAATCCATTGTTCCAGTGCATTAAAGGATTGCACATTGTCCGGTTCAATTTCAGTATCGGGCAGGGTAACGCCGTATTCATTCTCGATAAACATAATGAGCCGCATAATACCCATGCTGTCCAGACCGGCCTCCAGAAGATCGTCATCATCGCTGAATTGCGCCGGATCGGCGATAAAAACGAGCTCCTGAAAGATAAAATCGCGTAGTTTCTTTTTCATGGCTTTTGTAAGGTATACTAAACGGTTAATGATAGCTGATTAGGGCTACAATAGTCATTAGTAATTAGGATAGCCGAATATTTTTCAGGCATAGTTTGCGTTGAAATAACTTGAGAGACATTTACAGAATGAAAATAGAAATGCGGACAGGTTGGAATTATGGCTGATAGAGGAAGCGTCATTATTATTGGCGCAGGACCGGCAGGCAGTATTGCCGGGGCTTTGCTAAGCAATAAAGGTTATCGGGCCACCATTGTAGAACGGGATGCTTTTCCTCGCTTTAGTATAGGCGAGAGCTTATTGCCCCAGTGCATGGAATTTATTGAGCAGGCCGGGATGCTCGATGCAGTGCAGGCGGCAGGTTTTCAATTAAAAACCGGAGCGGCATTTTTGCATAAAGACAAACATTCCGAATTTTGTTTTGCCGATAAATTTACCGACGGCTTCGATTCCACCTATCAGGTGCAGCGCGACCGTTTTGATGCCCTGCTGGCCGATGAAGCACAGCGCATGGGGGTTGAAATTCGCTGGCAGCAGGAAGTGATTGCGGCTGATTTTAGCGGCACCAAGCCGACCCTGACGATCAAAGACACAAGTGGACGTCATGATCAGCTGACCGCCGATTTTGTACTGGATGCCAGTGGCTTTGGCCGGGTATTACCGCGCCTGCTGGATCTGGAAAAACCTTCCGGTTTTCCGGTGAGACAGGCATTGTTTACTCATCTGGAAGACCGGATTGATGACGCAGGCTATGATCGCAATAAAATCCGCATTATCGTTCACCCCGAACTGAATGATGTCTGGTATTGGTTGATTCCGTTCAGTAACGGGCGCTGCAGTATCGGTGTAGTAGGCGAAGCGGAGGTGTTTAATATTCACGGAGCAGATCGGCAATCCGTGTTGAAACAATTCATTACCGAGGAGCCGGGCTTGTTCGCCCTTTTGCATAATGCGGTATTTGATACGCCGGTCAACAGTATTAGCGGTTACAGCGCCAACGTCAAGAGCTTGTATGGCAAGGGTTATGCCTTGCTGGGCAATGCGGGCGAATTTCTCGATCCGGTATTTTCCTCCGGCGTCACTATCGCCATGAAATCAGCCAGTTTGGCGTTTGATGTGCTGGATCGGCAATTTAACGGATTGCCGGCCGACTGGCAAAGCGATTTTGCAGAGCCCTTGCAGAAAGGTGTGGAAACTTTTCGCACCTTCGTTACCTCATGGTATGAGGGCGGTTTACAGGATGTGGTGTTCTACCCGCACATGAAGAAAGTCGAACAAATGAATGACATTAAACAGATGATCTGTTCGATTCTGGCCGGTTATGTCTGGGACGAGAATAATCCTTATGTCAAAAATCATAGTCTTCGCCTGAAAACGTTGGTGGAGTTGTGTCGCGAGCCCTGATTGTTTATGAGGCTGTATATTAATGACCTCGGCATCCTGTCCGCTGCCGGTAATAATGGTGGTGAGATGTTGCACCATTTGCAGGCAGGAGACCGGTCAGGTTTGGTTAGGACCGATGAGTATTCGCCCCATCAGGCGGTTTATTTAGGTGCTGTCCAGGCCGAATTGCCCGAAATCGGGGAAAAATATAGCATTTATGATTGCAGAAACAATCAATTGTTGTTAGCTGCGTCGTGTCAGATTAAGGCGACAGTCAACCGCATGATTAAAAACTATGGTGTTGACAGAATCGGCGTGGTAATCGGAACCAGCACATCCGGCGTTAGAAATACGGAACTGGCGCTGGCAGAAGTCGCCAGAGGCAGGCCTAAACCGCAAAAGTTTCATTATAAACAGCAGCAGTTTGCTGGTGGGGCCGATTTTCTTGCATCTGTTCTGGGTCTGAAAGGCCCTGCCTATGCTATATCAACAGCCTGCTCATCCAGCGGCAGGGCGTTCGCCTCGGCGCGCAGGTTGATTGCTTTGGGCCTCTGCGATGCCGTTATTGTCGGCGGTGCCGATAGCTTATGCCGTTTTACGGTGTGTGGGTTTGAAGCCCTGGAGTCCTTATCGGCCGGATTGTGCAAACCTTTTGGTCCGCACCGGGACGGTATCAATTTATCCGAGGCGGTGAGCCTTTTTGTATTAAGCAAGGATGAGGGGCCTGTATTGCTACAAGGTATTGGCGCCAGTAGTGATGCCTATCATTTCTCCGCACCCGACCCTACCGGCAGCGCCGTGATTGCTGCCATGGAAATGGCATTGGCGGATGCACAGATGCGGCCGGAACAAATTGACTATATTAATATGCATGGTACCGCGACACCCTTGAATGATGCGATGGAAAGCAAAGCGATAATGCAGGTATTTGGCGATACGGTTGCCGTCAGTTCGACCAAGGGCATGACCGGCCATGCTTTAGGGGCTGCTGCTGCTCTGGAGTTGGGCATTTGTTGGTTGTTATTGACACAGCGCGATGAACAGGGATTATTAATACCGAATATTAATGGTGATGGACTGGACCGCACTTTGCCGGCTTTGAATTTTGTAAAACCGGGTCAGACATTGGGAAGACGCATTAAACAGTGTCAAAGCAATTCATTTGCCTTTGGTGGTAACAATATTTCGATCATCATCTCGCATGTATGAAAAAGTTTGCTGTCGAAGAATTGCTGCCACATAGCGGCCGAATGGTGTTGCTGAACCGGGTCATTGAATTTGATGAAGAAAATATGGTTGCAGAAGTGATTGTGCGTGATGATGGATTATTTGGTCACGATAACACGGTACCCGCTTGGCTTGGGATAGAATACATGGCCCAAACCATCGCAGCGCTCGGAGGTATGAAGCGCAGACTGGCAGGAAAAAACCTCAATCCGGGTTTTTTACTGGGAACCAGACGGTATGATTGTAATGTTGGCCTATTTGCTGCGGGTTCGGTTTTAACCGTTAGCGTCAAGCGATTGGTAGAGGATCAGGGACTGGGAGTGTTTGATTGCCGTATTACAGCTGAAGGTATATTGGCTTCGGCAAAACTGAATGTTTATCAGCCTGATACAGCCATAAATCGGGTGATAACCAACTAAAGAAAACGATAAATGGAGTATTGATGAAACGAGTTGTGGTAACCGGCATGGCAGCTATTACGCCGCTGGGAAATGACTGGGAAACGGTTGCTCAAAAGCTTAAATCGCAAACAACCGGCATTCAAAGTATGGATGACTGGGGTAAATATAAAGGACTGAATACCCGCTTGGGCGCGCCGGTGAATTTTTCCAGACCAGAGCATTATTCACGCAAACAAGTCCGTGGCATGGGACGGGTGGCGATGCTGGGTACTTATGCTTCGGAACTGGCTTTAATTGATGCCGGTTTGTTAAGCGATCCCTGTTTAGTAAGCGGTCAGGTGGGGATCGCCTACGGCAGTTCCTCCGGCAGTTTTGATGGTCTGATCGATTTTACCAAAATGCTGCTTAACTATGACAAAGGCGGAATGAATGCGACTTCGTATATACGCATGATGGGCCATACCTGTCCGGTCAATATCAGTTTACATTTTGGAATTAATGGCCGCATTATTCCAACTTCAAGCGCCTGTACCTCCAGTAGTCAAGGTATTGGTTACGCCTATGAAACGATTAAACATGGGCTTCAGGTAGCCATGGTGGCTGGCGGCAGTGATGAGTTGTCAGCCGCTCAGGCGGCAGTATTCGATACCTTATTTGCGACCAGTATCCGTAATGATGAACCGGACAAAACACCGCGTCCGTTTGACAAAGAACGTGACGGACTGGTGATCGGTGAAGGAGGCGGGACTTTAATACTGGAAGAGAGAGAGCATGCGTTAAGCCGAGGTGCGCATATTTATGCCGAGATTATCGGATTTGGCACCAATTGCGACGGTCAGCATGTTACACAGCCGGATTGTGACAGTATGCAGGTGGCGATGAGGCTAGCGTTGCAGGATGCAGGCCTGAATGCAGCGGTGATCGATTATGTCAGCGCGCATGGCACCGCGACAGAGCTTGGCGATATTGCCGAAAGTCATGCTACGGCTGCTGTATTCGGTAACCGGATTCCTATCAGTTCGATGAAAAGCTATACCGGTCATACGCTGGGAGCCTGCGGTGCGATTGAAGCTTGGGCAGCGGTGCATATGATGAATGAAGGCTGGTTTCATCCGACAGCAAATCTGGAAAACATAGACCCCGCCTGTGCGGAACTGGATTACATCAAAGGCGATATTCGCAAAATGGATTGCGAGTATTTGATGAGCAATAATTTCGCCTTCGGCGGCATTAATACCTCATTAATTTTCAAGCGGGTTTAATGTTTTTTGAACCCCACGTAATGATAAACGATCGAAAATCGTGATCATTTCGTTATTCCTCTCAAGTGGTAAAACCCGACAGCAATTTATCCAGAAATCCCCCCTATTTCACTCCTTGGCTTTTTGTATTTACGCTTATCTGGCTTGTTGCTTACCGGATTGTATTTCCAGATCCTTTAGGGCTTGCCGCTAGCAATTGGCCGCTGATTATTGTTGGTGTA
>NQJG01000042.1 GCA_002256465.1 Methylococcaceae bacterium NSP1-1
TTCTTACACAGCATCCAACTTACATTGTGCATAATATCAGCTTTTTTCTATAAATAAAACTTAAAACTCCTCCCAAGGTGTGAGAAAAAAACTATTTAAACTCACGCAACTTGAGCCTTGCAACCATTCAGTCACCCCAACACTTACTTAAACGACTGATATTATGAGTTAAATTTTTTATTTTTATTCAGTCACATTTAGGAAATTATATTTCTAAAAATCCATAATCCTGGAATACTCATTTTGAGTTCCTCCTTGTATCAAACGGATCCTACACAGTATCGGCAAATAAATTAGCCGCTGGAACCAAGGCGAACATAAACACAAAAACAGCGACAGAGACCACCAAATAATAAGACAATACCGCTTCAGCTAATACCAGCGAACTGAAATCCGGCACTACGGAGATTAATGCTATGCGCATGACGTTCGGTAAAATGTGCTGGTTAGATTGTGTCCATTCTTTACATCCAAAAATTTCATTGGCGGTGCCGGGTTGTTAAAACAGCAAACCGGCCTAAAAACTAGATCAGCAATCTCGGTACTGCAGCCAGTAATTTCTTCGTATAAGGATTCTGAGGATGGCTGCAAATCTGGGCGGTTTTGCCTTGCTCAACAATCCTGCCTTTATACATCACCACCGTTTGGTCGCTTAGATACTCCACTACGCCGATGTTGTGGGTAATGAACAAAAGCGTCAGATTGCGCTGCTGTCGAATGCTTAGGAGCAGTTGCAAAATTTCTGCCTGCACGGAAACATCCAAGGCACTGGTAATTTCATCGCAGACAATAAATTCCGGATTCAGGGTCAAAGCCCGTGCCAGGCCGATTCGCTGCCGTTGACCACCTGAAAATTCATGAGGGTAACGCCACAGGAAATCTCGCTTGAGTTGTACGCTTTCCAAAAGCCGGCTGGCGAGTTCGATGCGCTCTTCATGATTCGCACCGATGCCGTGAACTTTCATTGGTTCGGTCAGCGTGGTTTCGATCAGCAGACGCGGGTTCAGCGATGACTGCGGATCCTGAAATGCAATCTGCATTTTCCGTCGCAATGGCCGCAATTCTCGAGCGGAAAGCCCGGTCAACTCTTGTCCTTGTATCTGAATACTGCCGGAAGTCGGCTTTTCCAGTTGCAGTATCGCCCGCCCCAGGGTGGTTTTGCCACAACCGGATTCGCCGACCAGTGCAACGATTTGGCCTTGCGGAATATCCAGAGATACTTCGTCTACTGCACGTACGTAATCAACGATATGACGAAGTAAGCCTTTTTTGATTGGAAACCAGACTTTCAAGTCGCGAATTTTCAGCAGTGGTGTTTGGTCTGCCACAAGACCGTCTGTTGAATTTTTAAAAGGCGGCTGGCCCAAAGGCGGCTTCGCCAAGTTTTCCGGTAATGAAGCCAGTAACTGCCGGGTATAGGAATGATGAGGCTTCCGCAACACTTCTGCGCAAGGACCTACTTCAACCAACTTGCCTTGCTTCATTACGCCAACCCACTGCGCCATCTGCGCCACCACACCGAAATCGTGGGTGATAAACAGCATACTCATGCCGGTATCGTCCTGCAGCTTACGCATCAGCCGCAGAATTTCCGCCTGCACCGTCACATCCAGCGCTGTAGTGGGTTCATCGGCAATCAGCAATTGGGGTTCGCAGGCCAAAGCCATCGCTATCATCACCCGCTGCCGCTGCCCGCCCGACAGCTGATGCGGATAATCGCGGAACCGGCCGGAAGCATGGGGCATCTGTACCTGCTCCAACGCCATAATCGTGCGCTGTTCAGCCTCGGCATCGTTCATCTCCGGATAGTGCAGTTGCAGCGCCTCAGTGATTTGTTCGCCGATGGTCAACACCGGATTCAGTGAGGTCATAGGCTCCTGGAAGATCATCGCAATTTGCGAACCGCGCACCGCACGTATGCCCGGATCATCCAATCTCAACAAATCCCGGCCGTTAAATAGGATCTCGCCGCTCGGATGCGAGGCAACTCCCTGCGGCAACAGGCAGATCACCGACAACGCACTGACTGACTTGCCGCTGCCAGACTCGCCCACCAGGCAAAAGGTCTCGCCTTTGGGGATACTGAAACTGACATCGTCGACGGCTCTGACTTCGCGACCGCCCGATTGCAGATAAGTACGGAGATTTCGGACTTCCAGCAGTCCTGGGTTCATCTGGTCACCCCCGCCTTGCGTGACAACTGAGGATCGATCGCATCGCGAAATGCCTCTCCGATCAAATTATAGGCAAACACCGTCATGAAAATCGCCCCACCGGGAAATACCGCCATCCACCAGTTAAAGGTCGACGACTTAACCGCCTGATCCAGCATTTGTCCCCATGAAGGCGCATCCACAACGCCAAGCCCAAGAAAACTTAGGGTAGCTTCGGACAGAATCGCGCCGGCTACGCCAAAACTCACGGCCACCAATAACGGTGCCACACCGTTCGGCAGCATATGACGAAACAGTATGGAACTGAGCGGCAAACCGCTGGCTACCGCAGCCTGCACATAATCCTGTTTACGCAATTTCAAGAATTCCTGCCTGACATAACGCGCATACCCGGACCAACCGGTGACGCCGATAATAACCATCATCATGTAAAGACTGCGTCCAAAAAAAGCCACAAAAGTCAGCAGCAGGAAAAGCGTGGGAATATCTTCAAAAATTTCAACCAAACGCATGCCCAGCATATCGACGATGCCTGAAAAATAGCCCATCAAGCCGCCCACAATCACACCAATAAAAAGCGCAATGCCGGAAGCAATCAAGCCGATACTTAGTGAAATTCGGCAAGCATGTATCATCCTGCTTAACACGTCAGCGCCATTCTCTTCGGTACCCATCAGATGAATACGCCCCTCGGATGCCAGAGGAGCTTCCAAACCTTTACTGACCATATCGCGCAAGTAATCGGTCGGCGCATAGGGAATCGGCGGCATGATCCGCCAATCCACTTCGGTATAGGCGGCAGTGCGAAAAACATCGTAGATCACCAGCACCGGCGGTTTGACAAACACATTGACTAGCACAACGGCAGCTAGCGTTCCCAGCACAAACAACAAAATACGTTGGCTTGTACCGAGCGGCAGACAGTAAATAGCCAGCGCGATAAAAAACGTCACCAGAATCCCAGCATCTTCCACACTTAAGTATTGGAATACCGGTGCCGATATGACACCACCTTTACTCATCAATAACGGCATGGAATTCGCCAGAAACGGCGCAAACACGGCTGCGAACACCAATAGAGCCACCCAGGCAAGACCCACTTTGACGCCTACGCCGTCCAGCGTCTTGCGCCAGATGCGAGCGGCAAAGGATTCACGGTTTACAACATGCTCAGTCATAACTTACTCGCGGATCAGCCAAGGTATAACAGAAATCAGCAATCAAATATCCCACTAACGTGAGAAAGCCGCTCACCCATGTAATCGACAGCACCAGTTCGCGATCGCGGCCTTTGACCGCCTCCACGGCAAGTTGGCCCATGCCATTGATACTGAAGATATGTTCCACAATCAAAGACCCCGCAAGTAAACTGGGCAACAGTCCTGCCGATACGGTAATCAGCGGGAGTAGACTGTTGCGGAACACATGCCGCCACAGCACGTCATGTTCCGCTAACCCCTTGGCACGAGCCGTCCGCGCATAATCTGAATGCAGATTTTCCAATATCGACGTCCGCGTCAATTTCGCCAGTGCCGCAAAACTGCCATAGGATAAACAAATCACCGGCAGCACCAGGTGCCACACTCGATCCAGCAAAAAACCACGCACCAAGCCGTTTTGCTCCCAATGCGGCAAAAACGGCATGTCTTGCGCCTCGCGGCTACTAATACCGGAAGTCGGGAACCATTGAAAATGCTGCACATTGGCAAAAAAACCCAGCAACAGCACCCCGGCCAGCATAGTAGGTATAGACCACAAGGCCAGCATCGACATCCCCGCCCCGACATCAAATGATCCGCCGCGGCTGGTCGCGGATTTCATCCCAACCATGATCGCGATTGCATAGGTGAACGGAATGGTGACCAGATTAAGCAGCAATGTAATAGGAATACGTTCGGCAAGAATGTCCGAGACAGGCCGTCCGTATTGAAAACTGGTCCCCAAATCCATGCCCTTGGTGAAAGAAAAATCGCCTCGTTTGCCCTGTTCATCGGTGACAAAACCGATCGGCGAGACATTATTCAGCCAGCGCAGGTACTGCACCGGCGCGGGCTGGTCTAGGCCGTATCGTTTGTTGTAATAATCCAGCAACGCCTTTTTTTCCTGCGGCTTCATGTCCATGCCGCCAATCAGTGTCTGTGCGCTAATCCCGCCCGGCGACATTGCCATTACCGAAAACACCAGGATGGTAATCCCCAACAGGGTGGGAATCATCAGCAGCACGCGACGCAGCAGATAAGTCAACATCGTAGATTACTCCGCTTATTGCGTATATTTCTGTTGAGCGGCGGGAACATAGTTCTCCATCGGCAAAGACCCTAGGTTCAAGCCCAATTTGGTCATTAGTACGTTGTGTATGCGTTTGTCGACAAACAGCAAACTTTTGCGGCGCATCAGGAAGGTATAGGGCTGATCTTCATAGAGTATCCGCTCAGCCTGCTGCCACAACGGCATGCGTTTGTCTTCATCGACGGTGCGGCGCGCTTCAACGATCAGCTTGTCCAGTTCCGGATTTTTGTAGCTAATGTAATTATCGCCATTGCTGATTGCCTGATTACTATGAAATATCTGGTACAAATCAGTTTCAATCCCGCTGGTCCAGCCCAGCGTGATCGCTTCGAAGTCTTTTTTATCGAGATTTTCCAGCATCACCGGCCATTCCTGAGGGAATGGTATTAACCGCACTCCGGCGCGGGCATACAGGTCTTTCAGCAGCAGCACCATGCGCTTGGTATCCTCATTCGATTCGAGGTAGGTCAGCTTGAATTCGAAAGGCTTGCCTGCCTTGTCTTCCAATACGCCGTCGCCGTTGCGGTCTTCATAACCGGCCTCTTTCAGCAGTGCTTTCGCCTTTTCCAGATTGAACGTGTAAGGTTGCAAGGCATTATCGTGCTGTTTGCTGGTCTCGCCGAACGGGCTGACCGCTGGCTCCGCATAATCCAGAAACACATCCTTGATAACGCGGCTGACATCAGTCAGATAAGTCATCGCTTGCCTGACCCGCTTGTCGGCAAAGCGCGTCGGCTTGCCGGCTCGCTGCTGGTTCCAGCCGATATAGCTGTAACCGACTACTGGCGGCATATATTCGAAATTCTGGCTTTTGGCGATGATCTGCGCATCTTTTTTCAATTCTTGATACTCAACCGGACGGGCAGAATAGGTATCGATGTCGCCATTACGATATGTGGTCAGTCTCGCACTGTCGTTCTGGATTATCTTCCACAGTATCCGATTATAGGAAGGCTGTACGTCGCCCCAGTACCGCTCATTACGCACCAATTCAATATTGCCCTTATCCGGGGTCCAATTCTTTGGATCGATCAGCTTGTAAGGTCCGCTACCCAACAACAATCCCTTGGATTCGTTAAATTTTTGCGGTTCTTTCAAATAGGTTGCGTAAAAATGCTTGGGCAAAATCGACATGCCGCCGGCCAGCGATAGCGCCTCGAAATACGGCTCTTTGAAGGTAAAAACAACTTCATACTTGCCGTTGGCCTTCACATTCTTGATTTTTTCCAGATACGCTCTGTCACGCGGCGCCTGGATCGCCTCGGTCATTATAAAATCAAAGGTAAAAACCACATCCTCAGCAGTCAGCGATTCGCCATCTGAAAAACTCACATCGTCACGCAGCTGAAAGTTGATCACCAGACCATCTTCGCTGACCTTCCAGCTTTTGGCGATTAAACCTTCCCATTCCAAGTTGTCGGGATTACGGGTGATCAGACTCTCCAGCACATAGCTTTGTATATTAGAGGCATAGGCATCGGTGGAAACCAACGGCGTGATGGTCTTTAGATTGGTGCCGAAGGCATCCACACTCCAATCACCTGGCGCATAATCGGGAAGACGAGTAGCAGTGTAGGCTCGCTTAAAAGCTTGAGAAACCTCCCCGCTTGCTTCGGAAGTTGAAACCGATGAGGCCGATAGTCTGCCGGAGGCAATGGCACTACGCAGTTCGCGCATTTCCTTAGACTGATCCGACATCGAGGCTTCCATCTCGGTGAGTTTCAGCCACTGTCGGTCAATCTGGTACATGGACAATAATACCAATAGTATTAACAGGCAAAGAAGCGAATAGAGAATCCAGTCTCGTGTAGTCAGTTGTTTTTGCATATTTTTAGAATATATAGAATTTTAACGATGTTTTACGCAAAACCATTGCAGATCATGCGAGGATAGCACGAAAGAGGTGCATGCCCCGCTATTGTTCAAAAATCCGCCCCATTTATAAATGCGCTACTGATACTTACTATAACCTTACGCCAAAGATTTTTAAAGTGCTGGACATCATTAGATGGATCATAGATACTTGCCCCCATTTATCACAAGCCATTTAAATAATAAGAGGTAGAGTCCTATGGGTTTTATGCAGGGCAAACGGGTCTTGATTGTGGGTTTAGCCAGTAATCGTTCTATTGCATGGGGCATTGCTCAAGCCATGCATCGCGAAGG
>NQJG01000043.1 GCA_002256465.1 Methylococcaceae bacterium NSP1-1
ATGAGTGTTAACAAAAACAGATAAAAAAGACTACGGATGATAAAATAATCTGTATAGCCTGTCAATTCTGTAGTGCAATGTTTTATTGCTGTATAGTGACTAAAAGCAAACTTCTCCCCCACTCAACACATATCAATACCTTAACTATTCAATGAGCTCAATTTGGGATAACTGCCTTACTAAACTTGAAAATGAAATTCCCGGTTCTGATTTTAGTACCTGGATACGGCCTTTACAGGCCATAGAAAGTAATGGACAACTAAAATTACTGGCACCTAACCGCTTTGTTTTGGACTGGGTCAAGCAACATTATTTTGCAAAAATTGAAGAATCCATTCATGAATTTTCTAACGGAAAATTAGACTTGAATCTTGAGATTGGTTCAAAAAAGTCGACAACTCCCGCCGCAATAAATAGCGTAAAGCCGGTAGAAATAAAAAAAACCAGTCCTAACTTTCTTAACAAAGCTTTTACTTTTGAAAATTTTGTTGAGGGCAAATCCAATCAATTGGCAAGAGCTGCTTCAATCCAGGTTTCTGAAAATATAGGCAAAGCCTACAATCCTTTACTTATCTATGGCAGTTCCGGTTTGGGCAAAACTCATATTATGCACGCTATAGGTAATGCGGTTTTTCAAAAAAATCCCTCAGCAACGATTGTTTATCTGCACTCTGAAAAATTTGTTCAGGATATGGTCAGGGCATTGCAGCAAAATTCCATTAACTCTTTTAAAGAATATTATCGTGGTATAGATGTACTTTTAATTGACGATATTCAATTTTTTGCCGGTAAAGAGCGTTCACAGGAAGAATTCTTTCATACCTTTAATACGCTATTGGAAAAAAAACACCAAATTGTTTTAACGTGTGACAAATATCCCAAAGAAATTATTGGTCTTGAAGACCGGTTAAAATCAAGATTTGGTTGTGGGCTTCCAGTTTCAATTGAACCACCCGATATGGAAACCAGAGCAGCCATTTTAATGAAAAAAGCAGCTCAGGTTAATGTAGATCTTCCTCAGGAAGTTGCATTTTTTATTGCCAAAAAAATTCCTTTCAATGTCCGTGATCTTGAAGGTGCTTTAAGACGTGTGATAGCCAACGCACAATTTACCGGGCGTGAAATCACCACTGAATTTACAAAAGAAGCATTGCATGATCTGATCTCCTTGAAGGATAAACTCGTCAATATAGACAACATTCAAAAAACGGTTGCTGAGTATTTTAAAATTCGAGTTGCAGATTTATCGTCCAAAAATAGAAAGCAAACGGTTACCCGCCCACGACAAATGGCTATGTGTTTAGCCAGAGAATTAACTTCACACAGTTTTCCCGAAATTGGCGATGCGTTTGGTGGTCGTGATCACACTACCGTCATGAATGCCTGTAAAAAAATTAATGAATTAAAAGAAGCGGATCATAAAATCGCAGAAGATTATTCCAATCTGCTAAGAACGTTGTCACATTAAATGTGGTATGCATCAAATTATTCTAAACACATAAGTGGTGTGTGGATAAAGCTGTGGATAAATCTGTTAATTCTGTGATCAATTCTGTGGATAAAAAATAACATTAATAACACAGCTTAGTTAAACATCGGTTATACACAAGCTGATAACACCATTACAAAAAATATAATCCATTGATTATCAACTTAAAAATACAGTTTTCCACAACTTTTTAATATACTAATAGTAATAATATAAAAAATATGAAATTTATTATTAATCGAGAAGAAATATTAACGCCTTTGCAGCAAATTGTCAGTGTCATAGAAAAAAGACAAACCATGCCGATTCTTTCGAATGTGTTGATCGTTATTGATAATGATCAATTAATTTTAACGGGCACGGATCTGGAAATTCAGATTATCGCTAAAATTAACATTACATCAGCAACGCCTGGTTCAATTACTGTTCCTGCCAGAAAATTTTTAGATATTTGCAGGCTTTTACCTAATGGAGCTGAAATAAAATTTGAACAACTGGATGATAAAGTAAAAATATTATCTAATCGTAGTCGATTTTCTTTAAGTTGTTTGCCTGCGGATAATTATCCTGAGTTCTCTGAATCTGAATTAGAGAACCAATTTTTTATTAATGCCGGTAAATTTAAAAAAGCACTTGATAAGACTGTATTTTGCATGGCTAATCAGGATGTCCGTTATTACCTGAATGGTTTATTGCTTAATATCTCCAATAGCAAAATAAAACTGGTTGCCTCTGATGGTCATCGTTTGTCTATTTATGAAGACACTTTAGATGAGGGTACAGGTTATGAAGCCAGGATTATCCTTCCTAGAAAAGGTGTTTTGGAACTCGGTCGATTACTTGATGATCCGGATGCTGAATTAAAAGTTGAGTTTTCTAACAACAACATTAGAATTTTTATAAAGAATCTGATTTTTTCAGCGAAATTAGTAGATTCAAAATATCCGGATTTTGGCAAAGTTTTTCAACAAGAGTTTTTTAATCCAATTCATATTCAAAAACAAATATTAAAAGATGCGTTAACCCGTGTTGCTATTTTATCTAATGAAAAATTTAAAGGCATTACCCTGGATATAACGCCTGATAGTTTAAGAATCAGTACACATAACCCTGAACATGATGAAGCTGAAGAAGAACTGGTTATCGAGTATGAGGGAGAGCCGCTATCTATTGCCTTCAATGCCCAATATTTACAAGATGCTGTTTCAAATCTCGATTCTGAGATTGCTGTATTAACGATTGCAAGTAACGCCAGCAGTTGTTTTATAGATGAACCTAACGTTTGTGTTTACAAATTTATTGTGATGCCCATGAGGATATAAGATTCACTTTTATGACGTTATTGAAACTGGATATTTATGCAGTTAGAAATATCCAAAAAGAAACTATCATCCCAGCGCCGAAAATCAATTTTATTGTTGGAGAAAATGCCAGTGGCAAAAGTGCTGTCATTGAAGCCATTTTTATTTTAGGCCGCGCTAAATCTTTCCGTTCTGCAACTATTAAGCCTGTTATCAATTTTACGCAAAATCATTTAATTGTTTCCGCACAAACATTGCAATCGAATGGCAGTTCTATCCATTTAGGTATACAGCTTGATAGTAAAAGTTTTTGTTGTCGTATTAATCAGCAATCAACACAAAAAAGATCAGATCTCGCTTATGCTTTGCCGTTGCAAATTATTCATCCCAAAAGTTACGAGCTACTTGATGCAGGTCCACAACTCAGAAGAGAATTTTTAGATTGGGGTGTTTTCAATGATGATGAAAATTTTTTGCCTGCATGGCGAAATTTCAAAAAAGCGTTATCACAACGAAATTCACTACTAAAGGCAAAGCGACCTGAGCATATCAATGTTTGGGATAAAGAACTGGTTTATTACGGTACAATAGTCAATAGTTACCGGCAACTCTATTTGCAAAAGCTTGAGCCGGTATTCACGGATATTATCGATAGATTTCTTCAGATTGATGATATTAATATAAAGCTTATATCAGGCTGGGATACATCCCTGGATTTTCAACAGGTTTTAACTCAAGATCTGGAAAAAGACCTGCGTTATGGATTTACTCATAGTGGTCCACACCGTGGTGACTTTCAGTTATTGGTTAGTAACAGGTTGGCCAAAGATTTTGTTTCTCGCGGTCAACTAAAGTTAATAGTAATGAGCTTAAAACTTGCACAGGTGCAGCTATTTACTAATGAACACAGTAATATGGGCTGCTTTCTAATTGATGATTTTGCAGCAGAACTTGATGTAATGAATCGTTCGAAATTATTGCACTATTTATCTGAAATAGACTGTCAGGTGTTTATAACAGCTAATGAAATGTCTGACTTTGGCGATTTGAGTTATTTAAAAAACTATAAAATGTTCCACGTGGAACATGGCAATATAAAGCAAGTGTAATGTTCCACGTGGAACATTCACAACAACAGGAAAAGCAGGAGAGTCATGAGTAGCAATAACGATCAATACGATAGTACTAATATTCAAGTTTTAAAAGGTCTGGATGCTGTAAGAAAACGGCCGGGGATGTATATTGGAGATACTGATGACGGTTCCGGTTTGCATCACATGGTTTTTGAAGTTGTTGATAACTCCATTGATGAGGCGTTGGCCGGCTACTGTAAAGAAGTTAAGGTAGTTATTCACAGCAATGGATCAGTATCGGTTTCTGATGATGGTCGAGGCATTCCAGTTGATATTCATAAGGAGGAGGGCAGGTCGGCGGCAGAAGTCATTATGACTGTTCTTCATGCAGGCGGTAAGTTTGATGATAATGCTTACAAAGTATCGGGCGGTTTGCACGGTGTAGGGGTATCAGTCGTTAATGCCTTATCCGAAGAGTTAAATCTGGAAGTGCGCAAGAATGGCCAGCTTTATAAGCAAAAATATCGCATGGGGAACCCTGTATCTCCATTGGAAGCGGTTGGACCTGCTGAAGGCTCCGGCACATTAATTAATTTTAAACCTAGTTCTGAAACGTTTACAGACGTTGAATTTCATTACGATATATTGGCGAAAAGACTAAGAGAATTATCTTTTTTGAATTCAGGGGTACGTATCAGTCTACAAGATGAACGTAGTGATAGACAAGATGTGTTTGAGTTTGAAGGTGGTATAGGTGCTTTTGTTTTGCATCTTAACAAAAATAAAACACCGCTATTTCCTGATGTATTCCATTTCATAGCCGAAAAAGAAGGCGTCACTGTAGAAGTGGCTATGCAGTGGAACGATTCCTATCAGGAAAATGTATTCTGCTATACCAATAATATCCCGCAACGTGATGGCGGAAGTCATTTGGCCGGTTTCAGGGGCGCACTGACACGGACTATTAATCAATACATCGAATCCAGCGGTTTGGCGAAAAAAGAAAAAGTACAAACTACCGGTGATGATGCCAGAGAAGGCTTAACGGCTGTGCTTTCGGTTAAAGTGCCTGACCCCAAGTTTTCATCACAAACGAAAGATAAGCTGGTTTCTTCAGAAGTTAAACCATTGGTCGAATCGACGATGAATGAAAAGCTACAGGAATTTCTGCTGGAAAAACCGCAGATAGCCAAAGCCATCGTTGGAAAAATTATAGATGCTGCCCGCGCCAGGGAGGCAGCACGTAAAGCCCGTGAAATGACACGTCGTAAAACGACGCTGGATATTGCAGGATTACCAGGGAAACTCGCTGATTGTCAGGAAAAAGATCCGGCGTTATCTGAACTGTTCCTGGTGGAAGGAGATTCAGCGGGCGGATCTGCAAAACAGGGCAGGGATCGTCGTACACAAGCTATTCTGCCTTTAAAAGGCAAGATTCTAAATGTCGAGAAAGCCCGCTTCGATAAAATGATCTCTTCAGAAGAAGTAGGTACATTAATAACTGCCTTGGGATGTGGAATAGGGAAGGACGAATATAATCTGGCCAAATTACGTTATCACCGAATTATTATCATGACCGATGCGGATGTCGATGGATCACACATCAGGACGTTATTGTTAACATTTTTTTACCGTCAATTGCCCGAGATAGTTGAAAAAGGCTACATCTATATTGCTCAACCACCGTTATACAAAGTTAAAAAGGGTAAGCAAGAACACTACGTTAAAGATGATGCTCAATTAAATGAATACCTGATTCAGCTAGCGTTGGATAAAGCCCAGCTTTTTACTGATGAAACAGCTCCCCCTATTCAGGGGCAGGGTTTGGAAAAACTGGCAAGAGAATTTACCGGTGTAGCTAGTATCATCAATCGTTTATCCAGACGTTACGATGATGTTTTTCTGGAGCAATTTTCCTATATGGAAGTGATTAATGACGAAATCAAACAAGATCAGGAAAAACTCATTGCCTGGTTTGCCAGGATGGAGCAACAGCTGAGAGATTGTGACAGTAAAGCTATTTTCACGATAGAACTTGACTATAAAACGAGCAATGAGTTTTCTGCGGTAGTTAATAAGAAACTGCACGGAATAACTAAAACATTTGTATTGCCATCGACTTTTTTTAATGGAAAGGATTACCAGCAAATTGCTCAATACGCGAACGATACTGCAGGTATGTTTAATGAAGGTTCATATATGCAAATGGGCGAAAGACAGCAACCCGTTAATAGTTTTAAACAAGCCTTTGAATGGATGATGAGAGAAATTAAAAAAGGACAGCATATACAGCGATACAAAGGTTTGGGTGAAATGAACCCGGAACAGTTATGGGAAACCACACTGGATGCTAATAACCGTCGATTGCTGCAGGTTAGAATTGAAGACGTGATAGCCGCCGATGAGATTTTTACTACGCTGATGGGTGATGTCGTTGAGCCTCGACGGGATTTTATCGTCAAGAATGCGTTGGATGTAACTAATCTGGATGTTTAATTATGCTGACTTATCCACAAATTGATCCCATTGCTTTAAGTTTAGGCCCTGTAAAAGTCCATTGGTATGGCCTTATGTATGTGATAGGTTTTGCCGCCGTATGGTTTATAGGACAAAAACGCGCTCAACAATCCTGGTCGCCCATTAAACCCGAGGCTATAGAGGATCTGGTTACTTATGGCGCTTTAGGCGTAATTTTGGGTGGGAGAATAGGCTATATTCTGTTTTATAATTTTAG
>NQJG01000044.1 GCA_002256465.1 Methylococcaceae bacterium NSP1-1
TTCACTTGGGGGCCATAGCTCAATTGGTAGAGCGCAACACTGGCAGTGTTGAGGTCAGCGGTTCGATTCCGCTTGGCTCCACCAAGAAGAAAAAGTTGATTAAAATATCTAGTCCCCATCGTCTAGCGGCCTAGGACACTGCCCTTTCACGGCGGTAACAGGGGTTCGAACCCCCTTGGGGACGCCATAAAATAAAAGGCTTATCATTTGATAAGCCTTTTTTTTGCCTGTTAATTTCGCTTTATTAAAAAAACGTCCCAATCTTTCTCAAAGATAGGATTAGGGTGAGGATTTTCAAAAAGTGCAATCCATGACCGTATGTAGTATAAAATGAATCCTGAAGATTTTATTTTCACATTTTATTTTCAAAGGAGAAGATATGATGCATGAATCACTATATGACTACAGTGGCGACCCCGATTTATTAAACACATTTCGTGAGATGGTTGCAGTAAATGCTTATTATAGAGCCGAAAAAAGAGGTTTTGAACCCGGTCATGAATTGGATGACTGGTATGAAGCCGAGCGGGAAATAACAAACATCTACCACTATTGGTTTCAGTAAGTTGCAAGATCTATTAAAGGGAAGGTGGAGATGTATTGCGGTGTTACCCGAACTGATTAGAAGTTACGTCCGGGGTCACAAGGATGGGTTAAGAATTCAATTCTGAAGATTTTTTTCAATAATAACCAACTTTTCCGACTCAATCCCCAGTAACAATTTGCCTTTTAATAATCCAACTAATTCTCTGCCAGCCATAGTAAATCGCCAGCCGTGCAGGAGCGGGCATTCGTCATCGTCATTGAACATTAGTACCTCAAGATCTTTACGTGAAGCGAGAATGGTTGGATTTAATGAGTTTTCTTCGGCGCGTATTCTTACTAATCCCGTTAAAATATCCAGTATGGCTTCTTGTTGCTGGGTTTTTTTAGCGGGCCGGTCTTTTTCGTTTAAGGGAAGTGGCGCACGGTTCTTGGCAGCAGTTATTAATTGGCACAGTTCTTTACCATAACGGTTTACTGCACGCTCATTAATACCTCGCACATTAGCTAATTCCCCAATTGTTTCGGGTTGTAGTTTGGCTAAATCAAAAAGCAATTCATCACGCAATAGCCAACTTTTGGGGCGATCCTCAGCTTGTGCTGTCTTTTCTCGCCATTGCGCCAGAGTTTGAATGATGGACAACTGTTTCCCTGTTAGTTTATTTTTGCCTTTAATTTTAAACCATGCTTTTTCGGGTGCTGCCTTATAAAGCGCTGGATTTGTTAGTTCGGCAAAATCATGTTTTAGCCAATCAATCCTCCCCAATTCTGTCAGTTTTTTAACCATAATTTGATAGATCTGACATAAATAAATCACATCATCGGCTGCATATTCAATTTGAGCTTCGGTTAATGGCCGTTTGCTCCAATCGGCCCGGGTGTGAGCTTTGTTCAAATTAATACTTAACAAGCTGGAGACCAGCATGGCATAACCTGGATTATCCTGAAAACCTAACAAAGGAGCGGCTACTTGGGTATCAAAAACCGGTGCAGGCAATTTGCCGGTCGATTGATAAAAAATTTCCAAATCTTGCCGACAGGAGTGAAATACTTTAACGATATCAGGGTTGTAAATTGCCTCAAAAAGATCATCCAGCTTAGGTAAGGCAATCGGATCAATACAGGCAACCCATTCGGGTGTCGCTATTTGCAACAAGCAAAATTTTGGATAATAGGTCTTTTCACGCAAAAACTCGGTATCAAGCGCCAGCCAAGGCTCTTTCATTATCTGTTCGCACAGTTTAGCCAGCTGGTCAGGGGTATTTATATATTGGATGGGTGTCATAGGGTTATACGAGCAGTTATTAAAATTAACTGGAAATCATAGGGATGCTCATCGCAAATGAACCAACGGCTATCAGGCATTCCCGATAGACTGAAAAAACTTTTCCTGATTACATGGCTAATACGTCCATACCCGCATTAAATGAAACAATCTGCCCTTCGGTTTGTTGGCTACACATCAGTCCTGCAAAATCAAATAATTGCCTATCTGCTAGCTGTGAAGGCGCTACGTTTTGCAGACTGGTAAATATAGTTTCCAGGCGTCCTGGAAATTGTTTATCCCAACTCTTTAACATGACTTTCATGGCCTGTCTTTGCAAGTTTTCCTGAGAGCCGCACAAATTACAGGGGATAATAGGAAAATTTTTGAATGCAGCAAAGCGTTCAATTTCTTTCTCTCGCGTATAAGCCAGTGGCCTGATAACGATATTCCTTTTATCATCACTCAATAACTTTGGCGGCATGGCTTTGAGTTTTCCACCATAAAAAATATTCAGAAAAAACGTCTCAAGAATGTCATCGCGATGATGTCCTAAAGCTATTTTGCTGACACCGTTGGCTTCAGCGTACCCGTATAAAGTTCCGCGCCGTAAGCGCGAACACAGCCCACATGTGGTATTGCCTTCAGGAATAACGCGCTTGACTACACTGTAAGTATCTTTTTCAATTATATGATACGGCACTCCCAAGGATTCAAGATAGGCGGGTAAAACATGCTCTGGAAAGCCTGGTTGTTTTTGATCCAGGTTGACCGCTATCAGCTCAAAATCAACAGGTGCGGTTTTCTGTAAATTCATCAGGATGTCTAATAGCGTAAAGGAATCTTTACCTCCTGATAGACACACCATGACCTTATCGCCATTCTCGATCATGTTATAGTCGGCAATCGCATCACCGACACTGTGCCGTAAACGTTTTTGTAATTTGTTAAATTGAACTCTGGATTTTTGCTTTGGATCTGACATGGTCAGAATTATTTCGGATGATTGAGGAGAAAAGGAAAATCGGGATTCATAGTCTGTTGAACCCCGATAAGAAAAGTGTTAATCGATGTAACGTTGAAAAATTAATGTTGCATTAGTGCCGCCAAAACCAAAACTGTTCGACATAATGGTATTCAGCGTAATGTTATCTTTACGTTCACGGACAATGGGAATACCTTCAGCACCTGGATCAAGCCGGGTAATGTTCGCTGAAGCGCTGAGGAAGTTTTCTTCCATCATTAACAATGAATAAATCGCTTCATTTACACCCGCCGCGCCTAAAGCATGCCCTGTCAGTGACTTAGTGGAACTGACCCAAGGCACATTGTCTTTACCAAACACAGTACGCAAGGCCTCTAATTCCTTGGTATCGCCAACTGGCGTACTGGTGCCATGTGCATTAATATAATCGATTTTGCCGTTCACAGTGGCCATAGCTTGTTGCATACAGCGCACAGCACCTTCGCCTGAAGGTTGAACCATATCATAGCCATCAGAGGTTGCGCCGTAACCGACCAGTTCAGCATATATTTTGGCGCCGCGGGCTTTGGCATGTTCCAATTCTTCAATGACTAAAACACCGCCACCACCGGAAATAACAAATCCATCCCGGGTTTCATCATAAGGTCTGGAGGCCGTAGAGGGAGTGTCATTATATTTGGAAGATAATGCGCCCATAGCATCAAATAACACCGACATAGTCCAGTGTACTTCCTCACCGCCACCAGCAAACACCACATCCTGCTTGCCCATCTGGATTAATTCCATGGCATGGCCAATACAATGGGCACTGGTCGCACATGCAGAGCTGATTGAGTAATTTACACCTTTAATTTTATAGGGTGTTGCCAGACAAGCAGTATTGGTGCTGGACATGCTTCTGGGCACCATATAAGGCCCCACTTTTTTGATGCCTTTTTCGCGTAAGATATCAGCCGCTTCAACAATGTTTGAGGTTGAAGGGCCGCCGGATCCCATCACCAAGCCGGTTCTGATATTAGACACATCTGTCTCATTCAAACCTGAATCATCAATTGCCTGCTGCATGGCAATGTAGTTAAAAGCAGCGCCGTCACCCATAAAACGTTTAATTTTACGGTCGATGAATGCGTCCAGGTCTATATTAATGGGTCCATGCACATGGCTGCGAAAACCCAAATCTTCATAAACTTTTGCAAAAGTAATTCCTGAACGACCTTGTTTTAAGGAATCGACAACCTCATTCCGGTTATTCCCGATGCTGGAAACAATGCCTAAACCGGTTACTACGACTCTTTTCATTTTACTTTTGACCCCTAGAAATCTTCTGTAGAAGTAAATAAACCAACTCGCAGATCGGTAGCTTCATAGATGACCTTACCATCTACATCCATAGTGGCATCAGCTATGCCCATAACCAGTTTCCGCATAATCAGTCTTTTTATATTAATTCTGTATGTTACTTTTTTAGCTGTGGGTAATACTTGTCCGGTAAATTTGACTTCCCCCACACCTAATGCACGTCCCTTTCCAGGGCCACCCATCCAGCATAAATAAAAACCCACCAGTTGCCACATGGCATCTAAACCCAAACAGCCCGGCATCACGGGATCACCCTGAAAATGACAGGCAAAAAACCACAAATCGGGATTTATATCCAGCTCAGCTATGATTTCGCCCTTGCCGTACGTGCCACCTTCATCCGATATATGGGTAATACGATCCATCATCAGCATGTTAGGTAGGGGTAATTGCGCATTTTTAGGCCCGTATAGCTCCCCCCTACCGGACTTCAATAGTTCTTCGCGCGTAAAACTATGCTGTTTCTCCATACTATTCGTGTACCTTGGTCATTATTCTTATAATATTATATTATCTTACAGACACTGAAAAAAATCAGCTCAATTTTTAGTAGGGGCGCACATCAAACAGCAATTTTTTCATTTTTAATACGTTTCTTTGTATCCGCTGCTGATAAATAATGGCGTAAGACAAAACTGAGGTTACATATTTCCTGGTTTCTTTATAAGGAATTGTTTCTATCCAGACATCGGCTGGTACTGGACTTGCATTGGGTAACCATTTAGCTACCCGGTTTGGTCCTGCATTGTAAGCCGCAGTTGCTAATGCAAAATGTCCATCAAACCGGTTCAATAATTGTTTATAGTAAAATGCACCGTATTTAATATTAATATCAGGATTAAACAAACTATTTTCTGCTTGCCAAGGTTCATTAAGATTGTGGGCTATTTGCTGCCCCGTTTCCGGCATGATTTGCATTAATCCACGCGCCCCTACTGCCGACCTGGCATACTTATCCAGCATGCTTTCCTGGCGAATCAGGCCGAAAATAATGGCTGGATCGAGATGTTGCAAATAAGCGTTGTTTTCAACCTGACTCAAATAATTTACAGGAAATCGCAAGGCTAAATCATCCCAATAATCTGCTTTAACTAAAGTAAGGATGGCAACCTGATCCCATTGCCACTGTTGAGCTAATTTGGCTGCAATCATGAGTTGTTCCCTGGGCAATTTATTAACTGCAAACCACCACTGTCGCTTTGCTTCGGCTTCGCGGTTCAACATTACAAGCTCTTGAATAACTTTAAAATCGGTTTGTTGGGCCAGTGTTTCAAGCTCATTGCCAGCCAAAAAAACAGGTTTATCAGCAATTGAATATGATTGATTGACGGCATCTGCCGCCATAAAACCATAAAAACTTCTATCTTTCGAGAGCTGATTATAAACAGACTCCCCCAACAGCACATATCCGGATTCGACCAAAGCTCGAGCTTGCCAGTATTGCCATTGGGGCTCTTGTAGCTCTTCAATGGTTAAACCCGTCAGTGCATGAGCAACATGTTGCCAGTTTTGTTCGAGTAAGGCGGCTCTGACTTTCCATTCCCTGACTTCTTTATCAACAGCAACTAACTGATTGAGTCGATCATATGCCCTCTTATCGCGTGCATGCGCAAGCGCCAGCGCCAGCCTGCGTTCAAGCCCCTGAACAGTCTGGTTATCTATAATAAATGAGCGCTTTCTGCAGTCCCAGATATTAATAGCCAATTCCAGATCCGACTTGGCCATTCTATCCACGCCGTGGGCAAAAATACGGCCATGTCGCTCATTGCCGCTTAAAAACAGACTTTGCTGAATTAATGCTGGTCTTTCATGAACCTGTAACCAAAATTCGGCAATGTCCTGTCCTGGTTTATCCAGCAAATGCTGGACATAGCTTGCTAGTGACCGATTATTTTTTTTTAACGCTAATTCAAAACGTTGCCAAATCAAATCGCTAGTGAGAAGAGGCGATAGCACCAGTGCCGATAGTAAAGTATCACATTCATTTGGCAATGAATCTCCGGTAACCCATAAACGTTTTGCTTCGTTTAAAGCCAGTAGTTGATTACCTGCTTTATAATTTGCCCAATAAAATTGACACTCAAGTACGGTATTATCACTTTTCTTATAATAGCGGAGAAAATCGCTCCAACGTTCATTATTAGCAAGATAATTTAGCCACTTAAAGCGTAGTAAATCGGCGTAGCGCGTATTTTTATAAGCTGATAAAAAGGCAGGAATTTTATCAGTTTGCAGTAAATTATTTTTTAACCACTGATATTGCAGATAGGGATAAAGCGGATAATCAGCCAATGTGGAACTCAGGTTTAAAAACGCACTCTCATTGCCTTGTTCAATCAGTCTTTCAGCCAGTAAAAAATCTTGCCTTTGTTGTTCTAGCGTATTGCCAACAACTGTGCTGGGAAAAAAAAACAGGCTACACAATAACAAACGTCCAGTTATGCA
>NQJG01000237.1 GCA_002256465.1 Methylococcaceae bacterium NSP1-1
CGACCAACACCTCTACTCAGTACCGCATCACTGTGTGGGTGAACAGGTTGAGCTGCATGCCGGTGACAAACTGATTGAGGTCTATTTTCACCACCAACGCATCGCTACCCATGTTCGAAAGTTCTATCCAGGCATAACCACAGAGCCAGGGCACATGCCGGAACAGCATGCTCAGCATCAGCAGTGGACGCCAGGACGGTTAATGAACTGGGCACAATCTATAGGGCCTGATGTGCTGGTGTGGGTGAAGGGGCAGTTGCACCGTAGAGAGCATCCAGAGCAGGCTTACCGCGTCTGCCTGGGCTTATTGAGCCTCAATCGAAGCTATGACTCTGAGCGTTTAAATAAAGCTTGTGCGATCGCCAACAAAGAATCCCTGTTCCGCTTAAAAAACGTAAAAGCCATTTTGGTAAGCAACAGGGATAAGCTGCCTGACACAGCGCCGGTGCAGCTTTCGTTATTGCCTCAGGATCATGTCAACATTCGTGGTGCAAAGAGTTTCCACTAAGCCCTAACGCGTTGAGCAAGCAGGGTTTACAGAAGACTCTGCTTGCTCGCACTTTTTTAAAATCTAATTACAGGACATTAACATGATTGAAACCACCCTCAGCCAACTACGCCAATTGAAATTAACCGGCATGGCCTCTGCGCTGCAAACCCAACTGGATCAACCAGGCACGTATGAAGGTTTAGCTTTTGCCGAACGACTGCAACTCTTAGTCGATCACGAAGACCAGGAGCGTAATCAGCGTAAACAGAATCGCTTGACACGCGCCGCACAATTCAAACTGAAGGCTCATGCCAAAGACATTGATTATCAGAGCGGTAGAGGCTTGCAACAGTCCCAAATGGCATCGTTGTTGATGTGTGACTGGTTAAAAAAAGCCCAGAACCTGTTGTTAACTGGCCCCTGCGGAACAGGCAAAACCTATATCGCTTGCGCACTCGGCCATCAAGCCTGTCTGAAAGGTTACAGCGTCAGATATTACCGGCTTCCGCGCCTCATACTCGCATTGACACAGGCCAAGGCGGATGGCAGTTACAGTAAATTGCTAAAAGCCATCGCCAGTCTGGATTTGCTAATCATTGATGATTGGGGATTAGAGCCTTTAAATGCCGCCACCCGAAATGACTTTCTGGAAATAATGGATGATCGCTATCAACAATCCGCAACCATCATGATCAGTCAGCTACCGACCGAACAATGGTATGACGTTATTGGTGATAATACCTTAGCCGATGCTATTTTGGATCGGCTGATGCACAACGCCCACCGGATGAATTTACAAGGAGAAAATATGCGAAAAAAAATGAATTCCTTGACCCAAGTTGAACACTTAGAGTAAAAATTCATTTCCACCGATGCGTTAGGTTTTAGGTGTTCAAGTTCGACCAGAATCACTGTTCAAATTAATCAGAATACGCAGATTTGCTTTTTCATAATTGCAATCTCTGGTTAATCAAATTCCAGGTAAAGAGTTGAATGGAAAATTAATCAAAACTGTATATTCATGCGCAGATTCGCCTCAACAACAGTATTCATATTCTGTAATTCGTTGCTATCATTCATGAACTTGTTCATGCCGGAATTGATGACCTGAAGATTGGGACTTACATTCAACCAAGGCGTGATTGCAACGGTGTAGTACATCTCGATGGCATCTTCATGATCCAGCCCAAGACCCAGTCCTTCACGCAGTAAAGGCACCAATTGAGCACTAAACTGCGTACGCGCCCAACCAATGCCAAAACTATCATGCGGCCGCCCGGAGAATACCCCTTTCCCGCCAATTCCCATCAAATAGCTGTATTGAATGGGATTGGGATTACCGTCGCTGGCGCCAAAACTAAAGAAAAGACCGATACCGCGTTTCGGGTCGTCGTCGGGCTGCCAGAAATATTGATCGAAACTATAGGCGATAGTCCAAGTGCTGTTCTTTTTATTAGCAGGCTCGACCGGAATAAGCAATTGCGGAAAAAATTTACTGAGAATGCGCTCCAGCATTGAGCCAGGGTTTCCGAGGATGGGATAGCGCTCTTGTAAAAGCGCGCGTTTCAGGTTATCCGGATCTTGATCAAGCGAGAAACGTGTCTTGTCGCTCCACAGCCCGGATACACCCTGATGGCCTACTAGGCCAAACGGTTTGATTTTGATATTTGCCGCACTGATAACCGTCACACCATCTTCAAAGGCTTTGCTAATATCATTATTCGTCGGTGTACCGCCGGCATCCAACGCCAGAGCCATCAATGTAATATCTTTCGTCGGCAGCAGCAGAACGCCACCACCGTATGCTGAAAGCGGCGCCATGGCGAAGGCCGAGTTTATATTTAGCCCCGTGTTCATAAATTGGGTGCGGTAGTCGCCATAGAACTCGGTGGGGGTAAATTCGAACACGTTCATTTTCCCCATCGTTACCCCAAACTTGGGACTAAGAAACTGCGTG
>NQJG01000238.1 GCA_002256465.1 Methylococcaceae bacterium NSP1-1
CCGAAAGACACCGTCAGGATAAGCATTCATATTCAGGATAATGAGCTGAATATCAAGGTTTATGATCATGGACAGGGCTTTGATTTGGAAAACGTGCCGTTACCGGATTTTGACCAGCCGAAAGAAAGCGGGATGGGACTCTATTTCATTAGAAAATTAATGGATTCGGTCACTTATACAAAACAAAGTGATTGCAATGTTTTAGAAATTATAAAATATCTATAACAGATAATTTCGACAATGAATAAACCGGAAGGGCAATTGAATAAATTTACCAGATCATGGATCGTTTCTTTCCAGCAAATATCTGAACGAGCGCTGGGCAAGGAAACCGGCCAACAATTGTGGAAAAAATATCAATCAGCGTTCCCGATTGGCTATCAAACCCAAGTGTCGCCGCGTTATGCGTTAAAAGACATACTGCATCTTGAACAACTAACAACCCCAAAACATCAAGGTATCAGTCTACTTAAGCCATATAAGGGAATTGAGCATTATCGGCTACACTTTTACAGTCAACAGGAACGTTTTCTGGATGAATACATTCCGGTTCTGGAAAATATGCACTTACGGGTGATAGATCAGGTACAGTTTCCAATTACAGTTGATGGCACCACGCAATTTATTAGAAGTTTCACCATTAATATAGCAACAAGCGAATGTGCCCCTTTAAGTAGTGTGAATAGCCAGCTACTGAAAACTATTCAAGTAATATTGGATGGAAAAAGTGAAAATGATGCCCTCAATAAACTGTTAGTTTTAACAGGAATGGCCTGGCAAGAAATTGATGTTCTTCGCGCTTATCGAAATTATTATTTACAACTGGGTCATCAAACTACCCGAGACACTGTTCATCATGCCTTGATAAACAATCCACGTGTTGCACTGTGCCTGTTTAAATACTTTGAAGCCCGCTTCAGACCTAATCCAGAGTGGGATGATCCGGTACTCAGAGAAGAACAGGCCTTGTTTCCATTGCGTCTGCAATTACTGGAAAGCATGGCATCGGTTTCCGACATTAATGATGACAGAATATTACGCACCCTGTTTAATTTGATCGATGCGACGATGCGCTGTAATTTTCATCTACGACGTAGCCTTGATGATTATTTTGTCGCTTTCAAAATCAACAGCCTGGGTGTTATCGATATGCCCTCCCCTAAACCGCAAAACGAGATTTATGTCCATGCAGTCGATATGGAAGGCCTTCATCTGCGCGGCGGTAAAATTTCACGAGGCGGAATACGCTGGTCCGATCGTCCCGATGATTTCAGAACCGAAATTCTGGGACTTATGCAAACCCAGATCAGCAAAAACGCCTTGATTATTCCTACCGGTGCTAAAGGCGGTTTTGTATTAAAGAAGAACGGCCTGAAATTCTCGCCCCCAAGTTCCAGCCTGGAAACGAGGGAGGCTGGAAAAAAGGCTTACATTACACTGATACGCGGCTTGCTGGATTTAACTGACAATTATATCGACGACAAAGTCGTCAAGCCTCAGAACATCGTAAGCCATGATGATCCGGATCCCTATCTGGTAGTGGCCGCAGACAAGGGCACGGCAAAGTTTTCAGATATTGCCAATGCAGTGTCTGCCGACTATCAATTCTGGTTAGGTAATGCGTTTGCCAGCGGCGGTTCCCACGGTTATGACCACAAAGCGCTGGGCATTACTGCACGGGGTGCCTGGAAATGTGTACAGCGGCATTTTCGAGAATTAGGTAAGGATATACAAAATGAAGCCTTTACAGTCGTCGGCATTGGCAGCATGGACGGCGATGTTTTTGGCAATGGTATGTTGTTGTCGCCCTGTATCCGATTGTTAGCGGCATTTAGCGGGCAACATATTTTTATTGACCCGAATCCTTCGGATAACGATGCACCATTCAATGAACGCAAACGTTTGTTCGAATTACCGGGTTCAAGCTGGAATGATTATGACCGGACTCTTATTTCTAATGGGGGTGGTGTTTATTTCCGATCAGACAAAGATATCCCTATTTCACCCGAGTTGAAAAAATGGCTGGGTATACGCTACAAATTGCTCGATGGAGAATCCCTGATACGTTATCTGCTGGCTGCACCGGTAGAATTATTATGGTTGGGCGGCATCGGTACCTACATAAAAGCCAGCACAGAAAAACACGAAGAAGTCGGTGACCGAAGCAATGACAATGTGCGAATCGACGCCATAAATCTGGGTGCACGTATTGTTGGCGAAGGCGCAAATCTGGGTTTCACCCAAAAAGCGCGTATCGAATACAGTTTGCGCGGAGGCCGCATTAATACCGATGCAGTCGATAATTCGGCGGGTGTCGATACCTCAGATCATGAAGTTAATTTAAAAATTTTGCTGACGGGTTTGCAAAAGAAAAAAATAATTGCTGACTACCAACCATTATTTATCAGCATGACCGACGAAGTTTGCAG
>NQJG01000239.1 GCA_002256465.1 Methylococcaceae bacterium NSP1-1
GTGGAGCCAAGCGGAATCGAACCGCTGACCTCAACACTGCCAGTGTTGCGCTCTACCAATTGAGCTATGGCCCCCAAGTGAAGAACGGGCATTTTACAGCAAATGCTCGTTACGTTCAACACTAATTTAAATTTCTTATATAATTTATGGCTTTTTCTATTCTAAAAAGGGTTTTTTCTTGCCCAAGTAATGATAAAGTGACGTCAATGGCTGGTGAAACTGCCGAACCACAAACTGCAACCCGGAGAGGTTGTGCCACTTTACCCAGATTAAGCCCCATAGTTTCGGCAAGATTTACGACAATTTGATGCACTGTCTCTCCATTCCAATCCGTCACGGCCACCAATTCATCGTGTAAACGTGCTAAAACATGATCCGTGCCGGGAGTGAAATTCTTTTTAACCGCTTTTTCATCATAGGAATCAAAGTCTTTATAGAAATAAACGCTGGCAGCTGCCATTTCGACCAGGGTTTTGCTACGTTCTCTTTGCGCTTTTACAACATCAATCAACTCCGGCCCGTCAGCAGGATCAATACCTAACTGCCCGATATGCCAGCTTAAATGACGTGCCACGTGAACAGGGTCGCTATTCATAATATATTGATGATTTAACCATAACAGCTTTTCCATGTTAAAAGTCGATGCTGATACATTGACATCATCCAATTCGAAATACTCGACCATCTCGTCTATAGAGAAGATTTCCTGATCGCCATGAGACCAACCCAGACGCACCAGATAATTCAACAATGCTTCAGGCAAATAGCCCTCATCACGAAACTGCATCACACTCACCGCACCGTGACGTTTTGATAGACGAGCGCCATCAGGACCCAGAATCATGGGTAAATGCGCATATTTCGGAAGCTTTGCACCCAGGGCCTTAAGAATATTCATCTGCCTGGGTGTGTTATTGATATGATCGTCACCCCGGATAACATGCGTGACTTTCATGTCCATATCATCAACAACAACGGTTAAATTGTAGGTTGGCGTGCCATCAGCTCTGGCGATAATCAAATCATCCAGCTCTTTATTGGCAACCACAATGTCACCTTTAACCAAATCCGGGATTGTAACTACGCCATCAACCGGATTTTTAAAGCGTATAACCGGCTCCCTGTCTTGTTGAAACTCCTCAGTGTCTCTACATTTACCGTTATAGCGTGGCTTTTCTTTATTCGCCATTTGCTCGGTACGTAATTGCTCCAATTCGTCTTTGCTACAGTAGCAATAATAAGCATCACCCTGAGCTAATAACTGCTGAATAATTTCTTTATAACGATCAAAATGATGCGTTTGATAAAAAGGCCCGGCATCATAGTCCAGGCCCAGCCACGTCATTCCTTCGAGAATGGCATTAACCGATTCCTGAGTTGAACGCTCCAGATCGGTATCTTCAATCCGTAAAATAAATTTTCCACCATGTTTACGAGCATAAAGCCATGAAAATAAAGCCGTGCGCGCACCGCCGACATGCAAATAACCCGTTGGACTGGGGGCAAAACGTGTAGTTGTACTCATTATGATATTATTTCGTCAGTAAAATTCTTTTAGCGTACTCAGTCGGGATTTGTTTAGCGGCACTTAAACGCATGCCTTGATAACTAAATGCAACACCGCCCTTGGCAACTTCATTTTTCCCCAGGATGGCCATTGAAGTTGTATTTCCTTGGGCTGCCGCCTTTTCGTACCATTGGGTAGCCATTTTAACATCGTTTTTTACACCCAAGCCTCGATCATACATCGCTGCGACTATTACCTCAGCCTCAATATGCCCTTGATTAGCGGCTTTTAACATCCATTCAGCTGCTTTTTGCTCATCTTTTTCAACGCTATTACCCAATAGATACATAGCCCCAAGCTTGGCTTGCGCCTTGGCATCGCCTTGCTCGGCAGATTGTTGAATAGCTGCTTGTGCCGATGACTCTTCAGCCTGTGCACTCACACACAATGATAACAGGCAAGAAAAAATAAATAATCTTAATAGCTTATACATTATACGAAAACCCCTTCAATAAAACTTGTTGCTCAGTCACTACTGCAAATAATTTTGTTATTAAGTAAGAATAACTTCAGTTTAACAAAACAACCTCATTATTTGCAGGGTGTTAAATATAACATGCTATTTCAATTAAATTAAGACAATGCTAGAATCCAGACTGATTCAATGATACCGCATAACGTTTGCCTTATCTTGATCAGTTTATTAAAAATAATAAGGGGATTTACAATGCAAAAAATACTAATAACCGCGGCATCTATTGCAGCCCTGCTATTGTCAGGCTGCGCCTCACAACCTACAAGTACTTTTGAAACTTTTCAAGCCCAGGACTTGAATGGTTTGCTTACCTCCGGCCAGTATGTACAAAAAGCAGATAATTTCTTTGTTATTAATGACTCCTCAGG
>NQJG01000240.1 GCA_002256465.1 Methylococcaceae bacterium NSP1-1
ACACTTTACTCATTGGACTTGGTTGGTAATGTATGCTTGGGCTATTTATTATGGCGCTAGCTACTTTACAGAGCAAGATGGTACATGGCATCAAACAATCGTTCGTGATACTGACTTTACACCAAGTCACATCATTGAATTCTATTTGAGCTATCCAATATACATCATTACTGGTGGTGCAGCTTTCTTGTATGCAAAAACTAGATTGCCAACCTATCAAAAAGGTTTGCCTTTACAGTACTTGGTGGCAGTAGTTGGTCCTTTCATGATTCTGCCAAATGTTGGTTTGAATGAGTGGGGTCATACTTTCTGGTTTATGGAAGAGTTGTTTGTTGCTCCATTACACTATGGTTTCGTATTCTTCGGATGGGCGGCTTTGGGTGTATTGGGTGTACTGAACATAGAAGTCCAAGCTATTGGTAAACTTCTGAAAAAAGACTTGGCGTAAAATTCAAGTTGAAACTGAAATAACTATCTCCTTAACTGCTTCGTCTTTTTTCACGACGAAGCAGTGAAATAGAAGATAGTCATTAATAAAAATAATTTTAAATCCTTTAGGAGGTAAGCTAATGAGCGCATCTCAATCAGCTGTCAGGTCACGTGCTGAAGCCGTCAAAGTTTCACGTACATTTGACTGGATGATCTGTTTTACATTGTTCTTCGTTATTCTCGGCGGTTATCACATTCACTATATGTTGACTGGTGGTGACTGGGATTTCTGGACCGACTGGAAAGATAGACGTCTATGGGTAACCGTAGCTCCAATCGTTTCAATCACTTTCCCAGCTGCTGTTCAGGCAATTCTGTGGTATCGCTATCGTCTGCCTTTCGGTGCAGTTATTTGTATTTTAGGTCTGCTCCTGGGTGAGTGGGTCAACAGATACTTGAACTTCTGGGGCTGGACATATTTCCCTGTGAACTTCTGCTTCCCATCAAACCTGATGCCAGGCGCTATCGTGCTTGATGCTATCTTGATGTTGTCAGGCAGCATGACAGTGACCGCAGTTATTGGCGGTTTGGCATGGGGTCTGTTGTTCTATCCAGGTAACTGGCCAATCATTGCTCCATTACATGTTCCTGTTGAATATAATGGCATGATGATGACACTGGCTGATTTACAAGGTTACCACTATGTTAGAACTGGTACACCTGAATACATCAGAATGGTTGAAAAAGGTACACTGAGAACTTTCGGTAAAGACGTTGCTCCAGTATCAGCGTTCTTCTCTGGTTTCGTGAGTATCTTAATATACTTCTTGTGGCATTTCTTCGGCAAATGGTTCGGAAGCACCGCTTTCGTCGAAGCTGCATAAGACTTGTTACAACGAAAAATAAAAGACTGACGGTAGCGAGTGATTGGTTACGTTGCCGTTAGATACTCAAAAAACTGTAGATTCTCTATTATAGAGGAGGATATATGAAAATATTAAAAGACAAGGTTGCTAAATTATCCTTTGTCGCACTGCTGATTACTGTTACAGCAGCGATGTTTTACACACCAACTGCATCTGCTCATGGTGAAAAGTCGCAAGCCGCTTTCATGCGTATGCGTACTATTCACTGGTTTGACCTGAACTGGTCAAAAGAAGAAGTGCCAGTTAACGATACAATGACAATTTCAGGTAAATTCTTCGTATTCAGCGGATGGCCTGAAACTGTTGATAAACCAGAAATCTCTTTCTTGAACATTGGTATTCCAGGACCTGTATTTATTCGTGCAGGATCATGGATCGGTGGTCAATTGGTTCCACGTTCAGTTTCTTTGGAACTGGGTGAAACTTATGAGTTTAAAGTATTGTTGAAAGCACGTCGTCCAGGTGACTGGCACGTTCACACTATGATGAACGTGAAAGGCGGTGGTCCAATCATCGGTCCAGGTAAATGGGTAACTGTTACTGGTTCTATGGGATCATTTGTTAACCCAATTACTACTTTGACAGGCGAAACTATCGACCTGGAAACTTACAACTTGGGTAACACTTACTTCTGGCATGCTGTATGGTACGGTATTGGTTTAGCTTGGATGGCATACTGGATGCGTAAACCAATGTTTGTTCCGCGTTTACTTGCTGTTGACGCTGGCAAAGCTGATTCATTGATTAGCCCAACTGACAGAAAAGTTGCTTTAGGTTTTGCTGTAGGTACTATCGCTATTATTGCCATGACAATGGCAAGCACAAACGAGAAGTACCCTATTACAACGCCTCTGCAAGCTGGTTTGTTACGTGGTATCAAATCAATTGAAATGCCTGTACCAACAGTTGGCGTTAAAATTGAAGATGCAACTTACCGTGTGCCAGGTCGTGCAATGCAAATGACCATGACCATCACTAACAATGGTGATTCACCAATTCGTTTAGGTGAATTCAACACTGCTGGTGTACGTTTCATGGACGCTGCTGTAGCT
>NQJG01000241.1 GCA_002256465.1 Methylococcaceae bacterium NSP1-1
AGGAGTGTGACTTCGAGGTGACCTTTCATTTACCAGACAAGAAATTCAAAAAATTGACAACTTTCTTGCGTAAGATGATGGATGATCGCATCTCTATTGCTGATTGATATCCCAAATCAGTCAGCTTTGCCTTGAGTTTGATGTAGTAATGACGGGCAACTCGCGGCCAGGTGGCGACTGTGACCTCGTTAAAAATATTACAAATCTGAATGGCCGGTATTGAGATTAGTTTTTTGAAAATGACGAATAACAGGTAACGGCCAACTGCGGTATGTTGATTAATAGGCTCAAATTGGCCATAACAGATCATTCATGAAATGCACATTTTTCTGCTACCGATGAATAAAAAATCGGCTTATAGTAAGCTTGATCTCTACATTAGTAATTTACACAAGAATATAGGATTAGCATGCCACTTGTTAACATTTCGATATTATCAGGCAAATCACCTGAGTACATTAAAGCGGTTGGTGATGGTATTAACTCAGCTGTCATTGAAACCATGGGCTTCCCCCTGGATGACCGTTATCAGATTATTCATCAACTCGATTCAGAGTGTTTACAGCTTCAAGGTCGAGATGGTGACCGAGTGATGATGCATTTAGTGATGCGTGCTGGCCGCTCAAACGAGTCAAAACAGGCGTTTTACAAAAAAGTGGTGGCGAATTTAGCGGCTAATCCAGGTATTCCACCAGCAAATGTAATGATAACAATTTCTGAAAACCATGATATTGACTGGTCTTTCCGTAATGGTTTAGCGCAATTTATCGTTAATCCAGATTGACTGACGTGCCAGTGGATTGTGCTTAGAATTCAAATTTAACCTCGAAGGTCCGACTTTGGGTGAAATCTTATGCGATGGTAGCCAATAATTAGTTCACTGCCTAAATGGCAGGTAAGAGGCTGCGTCCTGCTTATAATGCTGCATGGCTTTTTGCTCTCTGACTAAAAAATGTTCGATCGCTTTTGCCAACCGAGCATCTTTGATCCAATGTGCAGAATAAGTGGTGATGGGCTCAAAACCACGAGAAATTTTATGCTCGCCTTGAGCGCCTGAGTCAAACCGCTTTAAGCCATGCTCTATACAATAGTCCAGCCCCTGGTAATAACAGGTTTCAAAATGCAGGCTATTGTATTCATCATAACAGCCCCAATAGCGGCCATATAAGGTATCGCTGCCTACAAAACTTAATGCAGCAGCAATAGCGTTTTCGTCTTTAATCGCCAGAACCAATAATAATTGTTCACCCATGGTTGCGGCTATTTGTTGAAAGAACGCCAGATTTAAATAAGGCCGCGACCCTCTTTTTAAATAGGTCATTGTGTAAAACTGAAAAAATGCCTGCCATTGCAGTTCACTGACATCTTTCCCTGCAATACGCAACAAACATACTCCCTGTTCGTTCACTCGTCGGCGTTCACGTTTAAGCATTTTGCGTTTACTGGCGTTCAATGTGTATAGATAGTCATTGAAGTCACGATAGCCCTGGTTAAACCAGTGAAACTGTACGCTTTCGCGAATACTTAGGCCCAATGACCGTAACAGTTCTACCTGTTGCAGGTCAGGAAACAAGCAATGCCATGAAGAAATACCAAGCTGTTCTGAATTCTGTTTTATAAAAGTCAGCAATAATTGCGAGACTTCCAACGGGTCGATAGCCTCTTGAATAACAATACGGGTTCCCTGACAAGGCGTAAGCGGGATAGCCGTCAACCATTTTGGATAATAATCGAGTCCATGCTGCTGATAAGCCTGAGCCCACTGGTGATCAAACACATATTCGCCCCAGGAATGCAGCTTAAGATACAACGGCATAAAGGCGACCAGTTGATCTTTATCTATAACAAGCAAATGCGCAGGAATCCAACCGGTTTGCTCGCAGACCGAACCACTTTGCTCCAACGCTAATAAAAACTCATGACGCAGAAAAGGGTAAGCATAACCTGCAAGGCGATTCCAGGCCGCACCATCAACCTGAGCCATACCATTGATTTGTTTTACTTCCATTTTTAAAAACAGTACAGTTAAAACAACAGAATATCATCAATCCATCAAATATATGACCCATAAACCTTTTTCTCAGGCCTGTGAAAATAATAAAGATCCCATTTTGCAGATTATTAACACCGTTTTTTGTCATCCAATGACCGTTTGGGAAATCGGCAGCGGTACAGGTCAACATGCCTGTTATTTTGCCAAACACCTCCCGCATGTTGAATGGCAACCTACCGATAGACCTGAAAATATTCCTGGTATCGGCTTGTGGCAAGAAGAAGCGCAATTAGACAACTTGAAACCGGTATTAACGCTGGATGTCACCGACGCAGTGTGGCCATGTAACGGTATTGACGCGTTGTTCACCGCCAATACGCTGCACATCATGAGTTGGGAGGAAGTACAGATA
>NQJG01000242.1 GCA_002256465.1 Methylococcaceae bacterium NSP1-1
TTGTCTATGTCTCCTTTTTTAAGTGAATTCAAATATTGGCATAAGCTGTGACTCACCGGGCGCGATTGAAACTCAGAATACATCAGCTCATCGTAAGCATTTTCAGGTCTATAGTTTTTCCAGATTGATTTCATGGCACTTCACTATTGATGTGTGGTTTTGTATAAATCATGCATGAATAGTGCCAATTCTAAGTATACTGGTTATTAAATTGACGAAGGACACGAAGTACAAGAGGTTTTAAGTTTTTCTCCGTGATCTTTGTGTCTTTCGTGGTGAATTAAATTACCTAATTATATTTTATGGGATTTTCAGGTGAGGTGGGATGGGCATAGTAGAGACGCGATTTGCGCGTCTCTACAGACTTTTATTCGGACACAGAAAATCCGACTTTAATGGTAACCTGCCAGTGCGCAACTTTACCATCAGCTATGTGTCCACGGGTTTCGACGACTTCAAACCAGCGCATATCGCGGATAGTTTGCGATGCTTTGCTGATAGCGTTTTCGATAGCTTCTTGAATTCCTATAGTTGATGAGCCGGTTAATTCAATTTTTTTGTAAACATGGTCAGTCATAATTAATCTCTCGTTGTATATAAAAAATCGAGCTCCTGCAAGCGTTCCGGTGTACCTATATCCATCCAGAAACCTGCAAATTTTTGCCCTGAAACGCGTTGGTTTGCAATAGCCTGGCGTAACAAAGGACTTAGTTTACTGCTACCAGCGGGGATATTGCTGAACAGTTCAGGGCGGTAAAGGCCAATACCGCTAAAAGTGTAGTGCTCCGTGCCGTTTTCGGTAACTTTTCCCGTGCTATCTAACCCGAAGTCTCCCTGTGGATGATGTTCAGGGTTCTCTACAAGTACCAAATGCGCTAAATCAACGGCCAGGTTTTTGAGCTCGGCAAAAGGGAAATTCGTGGCAATATCGCCATTGACCACCAAAAATACCTCGTCACCCAATAAAGGCAAGGCATTAATAATCCCTCCAGCAGTTTCCAGGGCCTGTTCACCTTCGGGTGAATAGTGAATATTGGCGCCGTACTGCTGACCGTTACCCAAGTGGTTTTCGATTTGCTGGCCCAGATGGGCGTGATTAATGATTATGTCATGAAAACCCGCCGAGATCAGTTGATTAATGGTATGTTCAATTATTGTTTTTCCGGCAACAGGAAGTAATGGTTTAGGGGTATGATCCGTTAAGGGGCGCATTCTTTCGCCTCGCCCTGCGGCTAAAATCATGGCTTTCATACGGTGATATATTCCTCGCCACAGACTTCTTTCTGAGGGAATGAGGAAAAGATAGTGTGTGCAGGTAACACATGATTTAGCAGAAAGTCACTGAACTCAACAAGATCGGGATAGATTGTGCTTACAGTTGTGACATAGTTCAGTGTGCGCGGTATATCATTAAGATAGTTGGATTTACCGTCTCTTAAGTGCAGCCTGGAAAAAATGCCGATAGCTTTGAGGTGGCGTTGCAGCCCCATTAGATCAAACCAGCGTTTAAACCGGGCTGGATTACAGGCTATGAGTTTCGCTTGTAGTAGTCGATTATGATACTGGGTCATCCAAAGTTCAACCTGTTGAGTTGGCCATGAGATATAACAATCTCGTAATAGTGACACCAGATCGTAAGTTATCGGACCGATGACAGCGTCCTGAAAATCGATAACGCCAGGGGAATCGTCATCTAAAACCATAAGATTGCGCGAATGGTAATCCCGGTGAACGCAGGTAACAGGTTGCTCCAGTGCTGAATTGACGAGAATATTGCGTATAGATTCCCAAATTGAAACAGGAATCTGAATATCCAGCAATTGATTTAAAAACCAGTCTTCAAAGATGCCCAGTTCACGTTGCAAAAGTGGCTCGTTATAGTCTGGCAATCCACAGTCCTGTGTAGCCGTATACGACTGTATTTTAAATAGGGTGTTGAAAGCGCTTTGATATAATTCGGTAACGTTGTTTGCATTAAGTTGATCTAAAAAGCACTGCGAGCCGAAATCCTCAAGCAGTAAGAATCCGTCAGTAAGGTTTTGTTGAAAAATAGTCGGCACATTGACGTGGGAACGCGCCAGTAACCCGGCAATTCTTATAAACGGTTCGATGTTTTCTTTTTCCGGTGGCGCGTCCATTACAATAAATTGCCCCTCTGCCGCCTTGACTCTAAAGTAACGCCGGAAACTGGCATCGCTGGATGCCGGTTCCCAAGAGTCGATGGTTAGTAACAGATCGTTCTCAAGCCAATCGATCATGGATATTGTTCTTACGTTGTCAAGCATCATGATGTTTGGGTTAGATTAGTTATAATGCTGGGGTGAATTGAGGTAAAATATGCATTCAGCATTTTATTCGATTTACGCTACATTACGCTACTAAACTTATACCATCTATGC
>NQJG01000243.1 GCA_002256465.1 Methylococcaceae bacterium NSP1-1
GTCAGTAAAATAAAATTCTTCTGGTATAAATGATTCGTTTGGGCACATGCATTTTAGTGCCCATCAGTAACATAACGTCTGATCAATGTTGGACAAAAAGCCTATCAACCCTGCCGGACTAGGTATATAGTTAAAAATTCTTAAACAGAAAGAGAGTGAAATAAATACTATGTCCACGCTAACTACCGCCAAGAAATTGAAATGGCTTTTTTCCCTCGTTCTCATTTTTGGCGGGTTCACTATTTACAAACTATTTGAAGTTTTGGCTGTTGATCTTGCTAATAAGGAATATGCATGGGTATTCAAGATTATTTCAGAATTTGGACTGTTTTTATCTGTTATCATTTCTGTTGGTTATTTTCATCATTGGTTAAGCGCGGCCGAGGAGCATGAAGAGTCATTAAGGAACTTGAATGAAGCTCTTGTAAAACATGTTGATAATATTCTGTTAAATTCCGTTAAACGAGGGTTCTCAGGTATCACCAATAAAGAATTCGATTTTAGTCAAATCATGCAAGGCTTGAAGCCTGGCGATTATGTTTATTGGCTAATTACCTTTGATCCCCGCTTTAAAAACAAATCACGGGAATTGGAAAATGCGATAAAAAACGGCGTCCATTTCAGGTTACTGATTTTAAAAGCCGATTGCATATTTGGCGAACTGCGCGCGACAGAAACTTCCGGATTTAATCCACGCGAATTTAATGAGTACTCCAAGTTATTTAAAGTGTCGCTGGAAGATGTGATCAGCCGTATTGACGAAACGACCAGCGGTTCATTAGGCGTTTTTGTCTACGAAGGCTTACCCAACCTTCTTTTGAATCAGAACACTGGAATATTGCAGAACTCTTTCTTGACTATTTCAAAAAACGCTGGGAAATGGAAAAAGAGAAACAACATGACGCAGCGGGAAACGAACAAGTAGAAGATAGTAATTTTATCTATGCCCCGTCCTCAGCCAAACAACTATGTTCCAATCTTATTCACGCGGATCTGGCGTAACCGGTAGGCAAGCAAAAAGAGGCTTGCCCACCCTTGGCTTTGGCGGAAGGTATCTGCAAGCGGATAGCCGGGTGCTGGGTGTGCTTGCTTGTTTTGTGTTCTGGTTCCTGCTGTTCTATGTCACCGGGCTCTTCACATCAGCGTTTCACCTGATCGACGAGCATATTTTAATGGAGATTCATGTCGATCTAACCGGCGCTGATGCCGAATTGGGCACTGTCATGAGGAAGTGGGTGGTTATGGATTTTAATGAGCGGCGGTTCCGGCCGCTCTACTACATTAGCCGGGTGCTACGCGCTGAATTTTTCGGTTTATCTTGGCCTGCATGGTCGCTGTACAACGCGTTTCTGGCAGCATCGACCAGTGCAGCTTTGTTCCTTTTCGGGACACTGCTCGGTTTTACAACACTTTCTTCATTATGCTTGGCCGCTTTGTCGACGCTTGGCCGACCGTCGTCCACCTGGTGGTGGCTGGGTACACCTGAAGCGGAGGCTAATTTCCTGCTGTCCTTAGCGCTTCTGTGCGTCGCCCGGTCCGTCATCCAGGGAAACTCTAGGATTCGGAACGAGCTTGCCGCGATTGTTCTGTCGTTACTGGCATCGCTGACGAAAGAAGGAATGATTCTCTACCTACCTGCCATTGCAGCAATCAGAGTCTGGTTGCCTTGTTGGCTATACGGACGGACCCTGAAATCAGCTCTGTTCGAGGCCTGGCCATTCATAGCGGCTCTTGGTTTCATTGCCGCGATTGAGATTCTTTGCTTGTTGTTAACGGTGGGGACCTCAGGAACAGGGTATGCGACAGGAACTTTCGATCCCGGCAGGATCATGTCCAGTCTCCAATATTTGGCCCCGGTAGCGGCTATCAGGATACCGGCAGCGGCTATGGCGATTGCGTTGTTAGCTCGAGTGCTGTACCGACAGGCAAATACCGAGCGCGCTTTTGTGCCACTAATTTTGGGATGGTTGCTGTTCCTGATCGGGGCGCTTCCGCAAGTGCTGCTATATTCCAAGTCGGGCTGGGTGGATCATTACTTCAATCCGATCGTAATTAGTTGCGCCGATCACTACTTCAACCCGATCGCCATTAGTTGCGCCTTGTTGCTGGTGCTGTCGCTCGAATATCTGCGGCGTATCAACCGCTGGATCTACCTGGTTTTTGCAGTGTTCCTTGTACTGCAGATTAATCAGCGGTTCAAGTGGACGCGTAATCACGCCAAACACTATGCATCGGAGGGTGTTGCCCTGCAACAGATGCTTCGTTCTGCCGTGAAATGCGTGCATGATGATGAGCCGATACTGTTGGTGGTAAATCCGCGAATGCATTATGAGGAAGCGTTCTCTTTGCGCACTTATTTGGCGGTGCTGTGGAAGCAAGATCGGGTTTATCTGGCCACTGTCGGGGCGTCCGGTTCGCAAATATTCTCCAACGCCCTTTCGAGCCAAGAACAGACGAGAGCGTATCTTGATCCGAAGATCCTGGAGGACTATTACTTCCGCGGTGACACGCTATCCAGGCTAAACCCGGTCGAACGTGAACGGTTGGGAGCGATTGTGATCCTGTCGCCGGATAGTCTACAGAACGATTTTCTGGCTGGAGCTTCAGACTGGTTGCGACCCGGTCGTTACCGGTCAACAGATTTCAATCCCCATGCAATTCAGATGCGGTTATTATGCCTGGCTCAGTGACAGCGTGGTCTAACAACGTCTGTATTATTGCAATGAGGTGTAACCATGAATCAGAAAGAAATGGATAAACCCGCCAATACCCTGAACAACTCCGAACCGATGCCTGTGTTGTTCATCGGGCATGGCAGTCCGATGAATGCCATTGAAGATAATGAGTTCTCAATGGCTTGGCCACAAGTGGCTAAAATCTTGCCCAAACCGAAGGCCATTCTTTGTATTTCAGCACATTGGGAAACACTCGGAACTTGGGTCACGGCCATGGAGACGCCGCGTACTATTCATGATTTTGGTGGCTTTCCCCAAGCACTATTTGAAGTGCAGTATTCTGCTCCAGGCAGCCCATGGCTGGCCCAGGAGGTCAAAAATATAATGAAGAAAATAAAAGTCGGACTGGATCAAGATTATGGCTGTTGGAGCGTACTAAGACAGATGTTTCCTGCAGCCAATATTCCTGTGCTTCAACTGAGTTTGGACTATACCAAGCCAGCATCAGATCATTACGCTCTGGCAAAAGAACTGGCACCCCTTCGGGAAATGGGCGTCCTCATTCTTGGCAGCGGAAATATGGTGCATAATTTAAGCCGACTTGTGGTTAAGGGCAATGGCCTCCGTGATTTAAATAAATCTTTCGGATTAGATTGGGCTATCGAGGCCAACGCGCTTTTCAAGCGACTGATCAACGAAAACCGTCATTCGGAACTGGCTAATTATCCGTCACTGGGCAACGCTGTCCAATTGGCGGTACCTACTCCCGAACATTACTTGCCGCTGCTCTATGTTCTTGCCCTGAAACAGGAAAATGAAACCGTCTCCTATTTCAACGACCAAATTGTCGGAGGGTCGCTTGCGATGACATCGTTGATTATTGATGATGATTTGAAGAATGCTCAATACGCCAAGCAAATGCCATTGGGGAGCAATTGATTAGGTGAGGTAGCCAGAATTGCAAGCACCGTGTCACAACAAAAACAGAGCTAGGTAACTTTCAAAAAATAAACCGCCACAGATTATCAGATTAAACTTTATTTATTAATCTGCGAATCTGTGGCAACTGTGACAGAGGGTATTTTTACGATTTACTTAATTCTTCTTCATGACATCAAATCATCGATGACTGTTTCATAAACTGCTTTAATATCCGCATTAAACCATCTATAGGATTTCTTTTGTAATGATTCATAATATCTTCAACTTTGTTGAATACTTGATCATGCATGTGGATTTTTCGCTTCATGGTGGCTCTCCGCGTTATAAATTATAGGGGTTAATGAGAACGATAACTGCGCATTTGTCCGACCAGGACGCCCTGGATTTCCACCTGGGTAGGATGGTAGCGCATTGCTTCCATTTTAGAATTGGCCGGAATTAACAGTGTTTCGTGGGGATACTGTTCAATAAATTTCAAGGTGGCTTCGGCTTTATCAACCAAGGCCACGACGATTTCGCCATTACGGGCATGGCAGCGTTGTTCGATCACGACCCAGTCGCCGTCGTATATACCTTCCTCAATCATTGAATCGCCTTTCACCTTGAGCACATAGCAAGGCTTTTCGGTTTTGATTTCATCTGGGATACTCATAAAGCGTTCGTCTTCAATCGCCTCAATTGGCTTGCCGGCGGCAATTATGCCGACGTAGCGTAACGAGTTCGGCATTTGAGTGGTTTCCCGCGCGATTTTCCTGGCTTTTTCGGTTAAGCGGATACCCGGATGTTTACGATCCAGGGGTTCAATCAGGTCCGTTTCGATCAAGCCCTGGATAAGGCGGTGCAGAGAGCCGCGTGACTTTAGTCCTAAAGCAGCGCACAACTCATCAAGAGTGGGTGGATATGTAAAGACATGCTGATTCTGTTGCAGAAAATCTATGATTTCTTTTTGTTTGCGGCTTAATGTGTTCATTTATTTGTTCTCATTTAGTTCTTAAAAACAATATCACAAGATTTAAATGAGAACAATAGTAGAACAATTATTTTTTAAGTGGTAGCCTATGTACAACGTATATCACTTATTTTTACTATCATGCACTCAATACCGCCCTGTCAGATTGTTGGTTCAGAGGACGCATTAAATCCGGAACGCCCTGGACACAACGTATTTATGCCTCCCGTTGATCGCGACGCAGTACCGGTTGATTTGTATCTTTGTAAAGTCGTCGCGGGATTTCCATCGCCGGCGGATGACTATGTTGAAAAATCACTGGATTTGAATGAGCTATTGATAAAACGGCCGGCCGCGACTTTTTTTGTTCGTGTCGAAGGCGAATCGATGTTGGGAGCCGGTATCCATCACGATGATATTCTGGTAGTCGATCGCTCGTTAACACCTGATGCAGGCAAAATTGTGGTGTGTGCTTTAAACGGTGAGTTGACCGTGAAACGGCTGGCCCGAGAGGATCAACAATGGCGGCTGGTGGCTGCAAATCCCGATTATCCTGATATTGCGATTCATGAAGGCTTGGAAACCATTATCTGGGGCGTGGTTACCGCTTCGATTCATATCATTTAGTGCGGTGTAATAGCATGCAACCCTTGATTGCGTTGGTCGATTGCAATGCCTTTTATGTCAGTTGCGAGTGCCTATTCCGCCCTGATTTATGGAACAAGCCTGTGGGTGTGCTCAGCAATAACGACGGCTGTTTTATCGCTAGGAATAACGCCTTAAAAGCCCTTGGGGTAAAAATGGGTAC
>NQJG01000045.1 GCA_002256465.1 Methylococcaceae bacterium NSP1-1
ACACAAAATCCGGCGGGATAGTCGTGGGTGATCATGAATGGGGGCATTTACAACTGGATGCCACCTCCTTATTTTTATTGATGCTGGCGCAAATGACGGCATCCGGCTTACGGATTGTCTTTACTATCGATGAAGTCAATTTTGTGCAAAATCTGGTTCACTATATCAGTCGAACTTACCGTACACCTGACTATGGTATCTGGGAGCGCGGACATAAAATTAATCATGGCATCGCCGAGTTAAATGCCAGCTCCGTCGGCATGGCAAAAGCCGCACTGGAGGCGCTGTCCGGTTTTAATCTATTTGGCAAGGATGGCGGACAAGCGTCTGTTGTTCATGTTATCAGTGACGACATCGCCCGGACGCGAATCACGCTGGAATCCCTGTTACCTAGGGAATCGATCTCTAAAGAAGCGGATTCCGCTGTGCTCAGTATCACCGGATTTCCTGCTTTTGCGGTTGATAATCAAGCCATCCGGGCCAAAACGGAAGCGATTATTTGCGAAAAACTGGAAGGCCGCTATGGCTGCAAACGATTCTTGCTGGATGGACACCAAACGGTCATCGAAGACAGTCACCGCCAATATTACGATCCTCGTGAATTAAAACAATTCATGGATATTGAATGTGAATGGCCGTTATTTTTTACCTATTTACTGCTCAACCACCTATTCACAGGCGATACTGAAGCCGCCCTGAGTTATCGTAATAAACTGGAAGGTTTACTCGTAGAACAAAATGGCCAGTACTTATTGCCGGAACTGTATATCGTACCGAAAGAATCGATTACCGCTGAAAAAGCCAGCCCGCACAGCCAGGAAAGGATTCCGAATGAAAACATCCCCCTGGTTTGGGCACAGAGTCTTTTTATGCTGGGCTGTCTGATCCAGGATGGCTTGCTGGAAATTGACGATATAGACCCCTTGGGACGGCACAAAGTGGTTAAGCAACACCAGGATTGCAAGCTGCAAATCCAGTTACTGGCTCAGGACGAAACCGTACAGAAAGACTTATCGGCATACGGCATTCGCACGCAAACACTTGCTGAAATAGCGCCAATCCAGATCAGGGAAGCCCATGAACTGGCCGAGGCCTACACGCATGTCGGCAGGAATGACCGTATCGGCTTGACAGGCAGGCCTTTGCGGCAGTTGCGGACACTGGCAACCTCCAAGATGTATATCCTGGCCGGCGAACGTCTGCTGTTTTTACCGCAATGTCTCAATCAAAAAGGGTTTTATCTTGCGATGGATAACCGGTTGCTAATTCAGCGCTTGCGCCTGGAATTGGCCTATATCTCCAAACATTGGGATAGACCGGGCAACCCTTTGGTGGTTATGACGATAAAACATAACATGTTGGGCAAACATAACCGTGAAGTCCTCCTTGAATTTATCAAAGAGCTGCAACAGGCTTCAACTCAAGGTATCTCGTTAGAACTCGGAACACTATTGGATTTCGCGGAAACCTCAAGCCATGAAAAAATCAATTACCTGCATGACTTTCAATTCTCAAAAGCCTCCTGGGAAGAATCCAAGCGCCCTTTTTTCAAGGTATTACCTCTAACTACCGCCCGTTCAGCGCCGCTGGATACCCAATTATTGAAGGAGTGGGAAATCGCACCGGAAGCAATTCTTATCGAGCAACTAAAAACCAACGCCAACCTTTACGCACAACTGGAAGCATTAAGTTTATTAAGCCTGCGTCATGGCCTGGATTACGACACCGGGCTGAGGGCTTTGGATGGCACCGCCGGTTGTGTGCGTGACTTGCTGGAAGAAGTCTATGAGCGGTCCGGCGACCGGCATGCCTGGTACATTGTCAGGCGCTGTGCCGGTTTGCTGGGCAAATACGATATCAATCTGGAACAGGCGGCAACCGAGATACTGGTTCGCCAACATGCGCTGACTTTAGGCCTCGCCTATAGCAGCCGGGCAACCCTGACGCGCCCGGCCGATTCCTCGGAAATTTTGCATACTATCCGCACCTGCAATAGTAACGATGCCAGTGAACACATTATTATTCAGGAACTGATCCTATACCTGGGCATGCTAATTAAATCCAACCCGGAATTGTTACGGGTGGGTCATATCCTGCAGTTGGTTATCGTCAGGCAACAAAGGGAATCTGGATGCAGTTCACTGGATCAGGCTTTTATCAAAATTCTTTCTTTACCGCCTTATCAATTGTCCATAAAGGTAAAGGAAACCCTGGAAGATTATAGCAATACAGAAGATCAACTGGATTTAGCAGAAACGCTGCACTATGAAGTCCCCCTGTGTGAGACGGGTCGCCGCGAGTTAACCAGTGCGCTTTTCTCAAAAAGCATGGATCCAAAAGACCGTGGAGAAGCCGAAGACTGGTACGAATGGCGCGAGCAGCAAGGGAGTGTTGGCAGAGAAAACAATGCTTTTTTTGCCAGTGTCTGGGACATCCTGCATCATTGCAAAGGCTTAATGATAGGTGAAAAACTCAACAGTAAAAATCGGCTGGATAGCGAGAGTACCTTGTCACAAATGACAGTAGGTGAACAAAGTTTCAAATTACATGTCAACCATTTGCTTAACAAAATTCAAGCCCCCGTCTACCGCCAATTAACGGTAGAAGCTCTAAAAGCAATTGCATCTGTTTTTCGTGACAATTTATCATTACATATTGACGATACTTTATTAACAGATACTATTATTAGCCATGCTGTAAGAATTAGTTGGTTACAATCTCACCCTGAAAATAAACAAAATTACGAAGAGTGTGTAACATTAGCGTGGCAGGCTTTTTATCGATTACCACCCCACAAAGTTGCTAATGGCATCCTTGATGCCTTAATACATTTACTAAACAATAATTAAAGGAGTTCATAGTGATACTGGCTGGCGACATAGGAGGAACAAAAACGGTATTATCTATTCTGAGCAAAGATTCCAATGGCTCTCTTATGTGTTTACAGGAACAAACCTACTCAAGCCAACAGTTCCCGGAATTTGAAGACATTTTGACGGCCTTTCTACCCGCCGACGTCAATATCAAGTCGGCGTGTTTTGGTGTTGCAGGCCCAGTCGTCAACCAACGTTGCCATACAACTAATTTGCCTTGGTTGCTGGACGCTGAAGAGCTGAAAATAAAACTGAACACATCTAAAGTAAAACTCCTGAATGATCTGGAAGCCATGGCACTGGGCATGTTGTATCTGCCCGAACACGATCTGCTAGAATTAAATCCTGATGCAGAAGTTCAAGCGGGCAATATCGCAGTCATAGCCGCCGGCACAGGTTTGGGCGAGGCCATCCTATATTGGGATGGCAACAAACACCACCCTATGGCTACCGAAGGCGGTCATAGTGACCTTGCCGCTAATAATACCCAGCAGGATTTGCTGTTGGCGTATCTTAGAAAAAGTTACCCTGATCATGTCAGTTGCGAACGGATCCTATCGGGTATCGGATTCAGTCACTTATATGATTTTCTCTGTGACCAGGGTTTTGCGCCGCCTTGCCCTAACGTCCCTGATACAAATAGCGACATTGACAGGAATGCCGTTATTTCTCGATTGGGCGTTACGGGTGAAGACTCTTTATGTGCAGAAGCAGTAAGGCTTTTTGTTGAACTCTATGGGGCTGAAACAGGCAATTTGGCATTAAAGTCGCTTGCCACGGGCGGTATATTTATCGGCGGAGGCATAGCCCCAAAAATATTATCCGCTATGCAGGATGGTAAATTTATGCACGCGTTTAAAGCTAAAGGTCGTTTCTTCCCCTTGCTTGAGAAAATCCCTGTTAAATTGTCATTAAACCCGCGCACACCTCTGATTGGTGCTATTAACTATTTTGATTTCTAAAGACAGATCGAAGTAATAGAGATAGCATTTTGCACCAAAAAATGCCAAACATGGAATGCAATGCAGATTCCATTCGAATAATCGTAAGTAACTAAAAAACATGACCATCCAAACAAAACAAACAATCAGCTCTGAGCCTAAAGCTCAGCATTTTGATCTTAAAGCGCCCGAATGGTACCTCAATCGTGAACTAACCTGGCTGGAATTTAATAAACGGGTTTTATGGGAAGCTGAAGATGAGCGCACTCCATTACTGGAGCGGGTTAAGTTTATTGCCATTGTCAGTTCCAATCTGGATGAATTTTTTATGAAACGGATTGGTGGGCTTAAACAACAGGTCGGTGCGGGGATCAGCGAGTTAAGTGTGGACGGGCGCAGTCCGCAGCAACAAATTACCGAATGTTATGCAGTTGTGCGTGAGCTTGAAGCCAAAAAACAAGTGATATTAACGCAACTTATTGACCAACTCCAGAAACAGAGAATTCGTTTTTTACCTTTTATTGAGCTTTCTAAAGATCAGCAACAAGCGATGCGCGAACATTATGTGCAAAACATTTTTCCGCTGGTAACGCCGCAGGCGATTGATCCTGCGCATCCTTTCCCATTTATCTCCAACTTGTCCCTGAATTTACTGGCAGGTGTTTGTTGTGCTGAAACTGATGATATGACTTTGGTACGCATCAAAGTACCGGTCGGTTCCAAAGTGCCGCGTTTTATCCAGGTAGGTAATGATCAACTTTATATTGGTTTGGCGGATTTAATTGCCAATAATCTGGACTTGCTCTTTCCCGGCATGAAGATCGCTTTCTGCGATCTGTTCCGGGTGACACGTAATGCCATCACTGAACTGGATGAAGAGCAGGCCGATGATCTTTTGCAAATGATCGAATCGGAATTGCGCGAGCGTAAATTTGCCCCGGTCATTCGCCTGGAAGTTGCCTCAACCATGGGAAAACTGCAAAGCGGCATGCTGGCGGCGGAACTTGGACTTAATGAAGAACAAGATGTGTTCGTTGTTGATAAACGCATGGCAATGAATGATCTGTTTCAGATTGCCGGTATTGCCAGACCGGATTTGCTCGATCCGCCGCACCATCCCTGTGATCATCCGAAGCTGGCGGGGGCTCCGAATATTTTCCATGCAATTCGCGAACACGGCTCCATTTTATTGCAACACCCCTACGAATCCTTTGTCACCACTGTCGAGCGGTTTGTTAAAGAAGCCAGCCGTGACCCACATGTACAAGCCATTAAAATGACGCTTTATCGAACCTCGGCGGGCACCAAGATCGTTCAGTACTTGATTGACGCGGCGTTAAATGGGAAACAGGTTGCGGTCGTCGTTGAGTTGAAAGCTCGTTTTGATGAATCGGCCAATATAAAATGGGCACATCGTATGGAAAGCGCCGGCATTCATGTGACTTACGGCGTGGTTGGCTTAAAAACCCACAGCAAAGTGGTTTATGTTGTTCGTCAGGATTATAACGGCCTGCGCCGTTATGCGCATATCGGCACGGGTAATTATCATGCCGGAACAGCGCGGCTTTATACCGATCTGGGCATGCTGACCTGCGATAAAAAAATAGGTGAAGAATTAACCGAATTATTCAATTACCTGACGACAGGCCTCGTGCCCAAGCGAAACTATCAAAATTTACTCATTGCACCCAATAAGTTGAAGCCAAAACTCCTGGAGAAAATCGAGCGGGAAATCAGTAAACATACTGCAAAATTGCCCGGTTTAATCCAGTTTAAAATGAATGCCCTGGAAGATATGGACATTACTAAAGCACTTTATCGAGCGGCTCAGGCTGGTGTAAAAATTGATCTCATCATTCGTGATACCTGCCGTTTAAGGCCCGGTATTGCCGGATTATCTGAAAACGTGCGAGTTATCAGTATTGTTGGGCGTTTTTTAGAACATTCCCGCATATTCTATTTTCAAAATGGAGGTGAAGAAGAATACTTTATTGGCTCTGCCGATTGTATGAAACGCAATCTGGAAAGCCGTGTGGAAGTGGTCACCCCAGTGCAAAAGCCCGAACTTCAGGCAGCCTTGCGGCAATTATTAACTGTGCAACTGTCTAATCAGCGCAGTGTTTGGGAAATGCAGGCTGACGGCCGTTATATTCAGTTGCAGCCAAAAGATAAACAGTTGGGAGCCCAGGAAACCTTGATTAAATTAGCCAATCACCGTTTTGCTGAAGCAAAAACCAGCAGCAGTCATAAAAAAATCAAGAAGAAATCGGAAGCCAATAGAAATACTGATTAAATCAATTCGCTGTATTTAAACTTCAGGGAATAAATTAAATTTCAATTCAGGATTAGATAATGCCCACTAACCAATTTGTTATTAGCAAGCCTAAATCATCAATCACTAAACTCCCTGAAAAGGGTATGAAAAAACATGACCTTATTGACGATTTCAAGGAATATTATGTCCATTTGCTGGGCAGAGACGAAAACTGCCGATCGCCTTTTTATGCTACCGAAGCTTTATCACTAGCCATTCGTGACCGCTTGATGGAGCGCTGGAAGGCCACCCATCAAACCTATAAAAACAGTGACTGTAGACGGGGGTATTATTTATCCATGGAATTTCTTATGGGGCGCACTTTAAGCAATGCGATGCTTAATCTGGGAGTAACCGATACGGTTACTCAAGCTATGTATGATATGGGGATAGAAATAGAAGAGTTGATCAGTAGCGAGCAGGATGCAGGACTGGGCAATGGCGGCCTGGGCCGTCTCGCAGCCTGCTTTATAGACAGTTGTGCTACCTTGCAACTGCCTGTTATTGGATATGGTTTACGATATGAATACGGCATGTTTACCCAGACTATTGTCAATGGTGAACAGGTTGAAAAACCTGATCATTGGCTACGTAATGGTAACGTTTGGGAAATTGAGCGGCTGGAATATTCGCATTGCATTAAATTTGGCGGCCATACTGAAATTCAAACCGATGAAAATGGTGAGCAACGGCATTGCTGGATAGCCTCCTGTAATGTGTTGGCCGTGCCTTTTGATACGCCAATACCCGGCTATCAGAATGGAACCGTTAATTCATTGCGACTCTGGAAGGCAGTAGCTACCGAAGAGTTCAATCTGGATGAGTTTAATGCCGGCGATTATGCGGAAGCAGTTGCATCAAAAATTACCGCTGAAAATATCACTATGGTGCTGTATCCCAATGATGCCAATGAAAACGGTAAAGAACTGAGATTAAGGCAACAATATTTTCTCGCTTCCGCCAGTTTGCAGGATGTCATTGCCCACTGGACAGCCATGCACGGAAATAATTTCACTCGCTTTGCTGAAAAAAGCTGTTTCCAGTTAAACGACACCCATCCGAGTATTGCCATTGCCGAACTGATGCGCCTGTTGATGGATATTCAGGGTTTAACATGGGATGAAGCATGGGCTATCACAAAAAACACCATGGCTTACACTAACCACACCTTGTTGCCGGAAGCGCTGGAAAAATGGCCTGTTAAATTGATGCAACGGTTATTGCCACGAGTGATGGAAATTATTTTTGAAATTAATGCCCGTTTTATGGCTGAAGTGTCCATGCACTGGCCCGGTGATAACGATCGTTTACGCAGAATGTCCATTGTAGAGGAAGGTAATGAACAACAGGTAAGAATGGCCCATCTTGCTATAGTGGGCAGTTTTTCCGTAAACGGCGTCGCTGAGTTGCATTCACGGTTATTGCAGCAAGGTTTGTTTAGCGATTTTTATGCTCTATGGCCGCATAAATTTAACAATAAAACCAATGGCGTGACACCACGACGCTGGTTAGCTGCCTGTAATCCCGAGCTGGCAAGTCTGATAACAGAAACGATAGGCGATCGGTGGGTAACGGATTTATCGCAGTTAAAAAAGCTGGAAATCTATGCTGAGGATGCTCAATTCCGGCAACGCTGGCGTGCTATCAAACAGGCAGCAAAACAGCGTTTGATTGACTATAAAAAACAGAAACATGACACTGTTTTACATTTGAGTGTTGATGCCTTATTTGATGTGCAGGTTAAACGCATTCATGAATACAAGCGTCAACTGTTAAATGTTTTGCATGTTATTCATCTTTATAACTGCATAAAAAAAGGTGACGCCGATAACCGGGTGGCCAGATGCGTATTAATCGGAGGGAAAGCGGCTCCCGGTTATCGGATGGCAAAAAAAACCATCAAATTCATCAATAATGTTGCCCAGGTTATTAATTCAGACCCTGACACGGATAATAAACTGGCCTTGCTGTTTTTAGAGGATTATCGCGTTTCTGCTATGGAAAAAATATGTCCGGGCGCTGATTTATCAGAACAAATATCCACTGCCGGCAAGGAAGCTTCGGGTACCGGCAACATGAAGCTGATGATGAACGGTGCGATCACTATTGGCACACTGGATGGCGCCAACATTGAAATTCGTGAAGAAG
>NQJG01000244.1 GCA_002256465.1 Methylococcaceae bacterium NSP1-1
ACTGATATTCCCGAAGCCAAGATTGCCATATCTTTCTGGATCTTGTCCAATGAGGCCAAGACGGAAAATAATAGTGCGCCAGGCATTGATTTCGCTTAATGATAACTTCGCACTAACCGGCTTTTTCGTATGCTTTAACTGATACTTAATTACACCTTCTTGCTCTTTCATTTTGATGTGGTTTTTGATGTAGCGCTGTTTATTAAAGAGATTGATAGAGTGCGTTGTACACACCATTTTGTCCAACATTACCAAGCGTCGTTTTTTAAAAACGTGGATTCAACTCATCATTGCCAGATCGCGATGTTGTCAAAACACTCTTTTTTAGGCTTTTCGGTAAAAGAAACCAGTTTTATTGTTTTTGTGAGGATCATTCATTTCCACTCCGCCTCGAACCAAACGAATAATTGGAGCCGGAGTAAAATAAAATTCCTCTGGTATAATTTAGAAAAATCATTGGACTACAAGAATCATTACTCAACAAACTCCAAAAATTACAAGCTTCATTTGTATCCGCATCAAACTATATCCGCCAAATTTCCCTTGGTTTCCAGCCATATCTTCCTGTCCTGTGACCGTTTTTTGGCCAGCAATAAATCCAGTTGACCGCTGGTGTCGTCGTTTTCAGTGATGGTTAATTGCACAAGCCGGCGCGTGTCGGGATTCATGGTGGTTTCCCGGAGCTGGCTGGGATTCATTTCTCCCAAGCCCTTGAAGCGTTGCACATTGATTTGGCCTTTCAGCTTTTCGGCTTTAATTCTATCCAAAACACCCTGACGTTCGGATTCATCCAGGGCATAAAACACACGTTTACCAACATCAATTCGATACAGCGGCGGCATAGCGACAAATACATGCCCTTCCCTGACCAGCGCATTAAAATGTTGATAAAATAATGCACAGATTAACGTAGCAATGTGGTTACCGTCGGAATCGGCATCCGCCAAAATGCACACTTTACCGTAGCGCAAGTTCTGCAAATCACTGGAGCCTGGCTCAATACCCAAAGCGACAGCAATATCATGAACTTCCTGTGAAGCCATCACTTGACTGGATTCCACTTCCCAGGTATTAAGAATCTTGCCGCGCAAGGGCATTATAGCCTGAAAATCACGTTCGCGGGCTTGTTTGGCCGAACCGCCCGCCGAGTCGCCCTCCACCAGAAATAATTCCGTTCTGGCTATATCCTGTGCTGAACAATCGGCCAATTTACCCGGCAATGCGGGACCTGATGTGATTTTTTTACGGATAATTTTTTTATTGGAACGTAACCTTTTTTGCGCGCTGGAAATAATAATTTCAGCTATTTTTTCACCTTCAGCCGGGTTCTGATTTAACCACAGACTAAAGCTGTCTTTAGCGACACCCGACACAAACGCTACACATTCACGGGAACTGAGCCGTTCCTTGGTTTGACCGGAAAACTGCGGATCTTCCAGTTTAACCGACAGCACAAAATGGCAGTTTTCCCAAACATCTTCCGGCGCAACCTTAACGCCACGCGGCAGGATATTCCTGATATCGCAAAACTCGCGCATGGCTTCGGTCAGGCCAGCCCGCAAACCATTAACATGGGTTCCGCCCTGCGCGGTAGGAACCAGATTAACGTAACTTTCGTTAAGCACTTCAGGCGGATTTTCAAGTGCCCAGACGATACCCCATTCTACTGCCTCATGATTTGCCGCCATGTTGCCCATAAATGGCTGTTCCGGGAAAAATTCAATATCGCCTATTCGATCCAGCAGATATTCCTTAAGACCATCCTGATAACACCACTGATACTCTTCGTCAGTTTGCTCAACCTTTAAGGTTATCTTCAAGCCCGGGCATAAAACCGCTTTAGCGCGTAAAACGTGTTTAAGCTTGGTAACTGATATTTTATTGGAATCAAAGTATTTTTCATTCGGCCAGAATTTCACTGCCGTCCCCGTATTATTGCGTCCCACTGTTCCAGTTTCAGTCAATTCAGTTTGCTTTTCACCGTCGGCATACTCCATGCGATAAACTTTGCCATTACGTTTGACTTCAATTTCCAGTTTTGCCGATAAGGCATTAACAACCGATACCCCTACGCCATGCAAGCCACCGGAAAACTGGTAGTTTTTATTGGAAAATTTGCCACCGGCATGGAGCTGGGTAAGAATCACCTCAACACCGGGAATGCCTTGTTCCGGATGAATATCAACCGGCATTCCACGACCATCGTCACTGACCAGCACCGAACCGTCTTTATACAAGACCACATCGATAGCCTTTCCGAAACCTGCCAACGCTTCATCAACACTGTTATCAACAACTTCCTGCACCAGATGTTTAGGCCGGGTAGTATCCGTGTACATACCGGGACGCTTTCGAACCGGCTC
>NQJG01000245.1 GCA_002256465.1 Methylococcaceae bacterium NSP1-1
CCTTAATTTGACGACCCACGAAGCATGGAAATTCTTTTCATCCCCCTATAATCTGAATGACATAACACCGGAATTTTTTCATGTGACAATTACTTCCAGTGTGCCGGAAAAAATTTATGCCGGTTTAATGATCAGCTATCGAATGAAAGCAGTATTCGGTATTCCTATGACCTGGTTGTCAGAAGTTAGTCACTGCGACGAGCCAAAACGATTTGTCTACGAACAGCGTATTGGGCCGTTCAAATTTTGGAGTCATGAAGTTTGTTTGACTGAAGAACAAAACGGTGTCGTGCTTGAAGATATTATGTTCTATGCAATGCCTATGGGCTGGCTAGGACAATTCATAAACTTGGTCCATATAGCAAGCAAGCTTGAAAGCATATTTGATAATCGTCGCAACTACTTACACCGCAAATGGGGGAGAGGAAATCTATAATTATTCTTTGATCTGCCACCCTTGCTGAAAATACATATGTGGTCGAGATGTAACGCAGTGGAATCCCTGATAGTATAGTCAATGGTTTTCAGTCACTTGCCCTCTAAGCACATAATACTGATAGCCGTTATAGATCAGCATTAATGGCAATAATCCACCCTCTGCAAAAAGCATGAATTCCAGTGTTTTTGTTGATGAGGCTGCCGCGTGCAAGGTCATAACTCCGGGGATAATGTAGGGATAGTTACTACTGACAAGCCCTACCAAGACTATAAATAAAGAGACCAGACACAAGATAAACGGATTGGAATAACGTTGTTGCTTCAAATTCCATAGCAGCAGTAAAAACATAGCAGCCACCATAAGCACCAAAATACCAAAGTAAAATGGGTGTTGTGCCCAGCGCTCAATCACAAAGGGCGTATTGATAGAGCCAAATAAAAAGAAAATCACCAGCAATACCGTTAATAAAATGGTTGACCTGCCAGCCCAAATGGCGGCCGATTGGCATAATGATCCATCCACTTTGCCGAAGAGGTAAGTTGCACCTAACAGGCTGTAGGCGGCTATTAACGATGCTACAGTAACCAAGGAAAAAGGTGTCAGCCATTCGAAAAGAGCGGTCTTACCAGTAGTGCTTTCAGTTAACGATATTCCGCTTAGCAGACCACTCAGTGCCAGGCCTTGGGCGATGATGGTCAAAAGGCTGCCGGCACCGAAAGCAAAGACCCACAAAGCAGGTTTTTTTGAATATAAACAAAATTCGAAAGCAACCCCTCTGAATATTAACGCGAACAACATCAACATAACAGGAACATAGAGCGCTTGCAGTGCCGCGGCATAAGCCAAAGGGAACGCTCCAAACAAAGTGCCGCCGAGTAACACTAACCAGGTTTCGTTGGCGTCCCATACCCCCGTCAGGCAACGCATCATCAAGGATTTATTGCGTCCGTCACGTTCCAACAAGGTGAGTACGCCCACGCCCAAATCGAAACCATCCAAAGCCACATACATGAATAACATCAATGTCAACATGGCGCCCCAGGTGTTAATCAATAGGTCGGATACTTGGTGTTCCATAATCAATCCTTATCTTGCAGCAATGTGTTATTGCTTCTGATTGGTGTGTACATCGGCAACTGCTGGTTTATGTCCGGGCCTTTTATAATGATACGCCCGGCAAACAGCAAAAATAACACTAACAGCAATGTATAAATCGCCACGAAAAGCAGCAGACTGGTCGCTACCGCAGGGGCCGGCATATGAGACACGGCCTTTTCAGTTCGTAACAAGCCGTAAACCGCCCAAGGTTGGCGACCTACTTCTCGGACAACCCAGCCGCATTCGGTGGCAATATACCCCATAGGTATTGCCACAACCCAGCACTTCAATAACCAAACCGGAAGTATCGATTCATCGGTTGTTTTGCGTCTACGCCACCATACTATTGCGCTGACCAGGGCCAATCCGGTCATGGCGAAGCCCAAGCCGATCATTACCCTGAACGTGTAAAAGATCAAGGGAATAGCAGGCGGTTGATCTGCAGGGACAAAATCCTTTAATCCGACCACTTTTCCGACCATTGAATGGTTTACGATCAGACTTAGTCCGTGAGGAATACTGAGTGCCCAGGTGTTGTTTTGCCGGGTTTTATCCGGCCAGGCTATGATGTTCCACTCCGCTCCTTCGGTATCCGGGTTAGTGTCCCAATGGGCTTCAATTGCGGCGGCTTTGGCAGGCTGGGTGTGAAACAACTGCAAGCCGGCAATGTCACCTATCAAAATCTGTAATGGCGTAACCAGTAACAAACCCACTAAAGCCATGCCTAAAGATTTGCGAAACAACAAAGTATGGCGTTTATGTAGTATATACCAGGCAGAAATTCCACCGACTACGAACAGGCTTGTTGCCAGGCAGGCCAGCC